>CAZRCF010000081.1:0-8497 GCA_964598505.1 uncultured Lentimicrobiaceae bacterium
ATGTAACCGATATTAAATTATGGAAACCAATAGGAAAACATATTTCAATAGGAGTATGGGCACTAAAACAAAAAGTACACAATAAACAATTATTTTTTGCCGAAAAAACATTGATTTATCTAAGAGTAAATACCATTTTTGCCCGAATAATAAATTTAATACCAAATGTACAAAAGTTTAATTTGCTTTAATTTTGCTTTAATTATTTTGCCTTTTTGTTGCATTTAATTATATACAAGTTTAATTATAGCGTTTAAACTTGCAAATATAAGCATTTTTTGCCCTTTTTAGGGCATTTTTATATATAATTAGTATAATAAGCAAAAAATAGCTAAAACAAGCCTGCCATTGTGCTTATGCTACATTTTATACTTGATAAAAAACAGACTGTTTAAACAGACCGTTTAAACTTTTTTTAAACCGTTTAAACTTTTTGAAAAAAATAAAAAAAATAGTTGGGCTTACAGTTGGACTTACAGTTGGGCTTACAAAAACGACAAAAAAAACATTGAGTAAAACATTACTTAGTTAGTAAAAACATTGCGAAAACGTATATTGTTATTGAGAAACTATATACATAAATCCCATAAAAAACAATGAAAAAAACATAAAAATAACAGCTAAATAGCTGTTAGTGTGTTTGTTGCTTTATAAAGTGATTATTTTTGCGTGTGTGTGAGATTATATATGTACCATATTAGCCCGCCATTTTGTCTTTTTTTGCACATACTTCGGGAAAATCGCAAAGAATTTCGAGCGAAGCAATTCGTTTTTCGAGTGAGGCGATAAGTTTTTCTTGTACGGTAATATATTTGTCTTTTGATTCAATTAGAATATCTTTTGTGGCACATTGTAAGCATTTACCTTGCACCGGCTGGTTCTCTTGCACATTATTGCTTATAGATGTTTCATTATTTACAAGCATTTCGCCTTTGCCTGTTATTAGCCAATCTAAATTAATGTGTTCACATTTTGAAAACACAATATCAAAGTCAATAGAGTTTCTCCTATGCCAATTAGACAATGTCGGCTTAGTAATTCCTAAAAATGAAGCTAATTCAGTATCAGAATTAAAATTATTTGCTAATTTAATTCTGTTTAAAATCAACGACTTATCATTAAAAGTTGTCATAGTGTTAAAAATAGTTGTCAATATGTTTGCATGTAAACAAAATGTAATATATATTTGCAACTGTATTTCGCAAAAATACATTATAAAATTAAAAAGCAAATAAAAAATGAAAAATTTAACATTTGACGAGAAAAGAAAATACATTCAAGATTTTAAAGGTCTTATTGTTTTGGGAGATATTGCTAAGGATTTAAAAATATCGCGTGTGTTGGTCTCGCAAATTATTTCAGGTGTAAGAACCGACCATTATAATGTAATAGATACCTGCTGCCAAGCTATTGAAGATAAATTAAAAGCAATAATGCCACAACAATAATTTTAAGTGGGAAGTGGGAAGTAGTAAGTGATAAGTAGTAAGAATTAAACAAAAAACAAATGATTATGAAAAAAATAGAAAAGAGCGAATTTACATCAATTCGATTTGGCAACAAATATTGTTCGCGTAAATTGTTAATAAAGACTTTTGGCAGTTTGGTAATGAGTATGAGTGCCGAAACAGAAATAAGCGATGTAGTAATTAATGGTGTGGGGGATATTGTAAAGATGGATTGTGTAGGCGATGGCGATTTTCGATTAATTCACTCATAACACTGCACCCACATGTCCTTTTTTCAATCCATTTTGATTTTGAAATTATCTCGAACGACCATTTTGCATTGCACAACGGACATTGTATGCTGTACACATCATTTAATTTTTTCAATAGTTCTTTTTCCATATTGCTTAATTTTTTTGATTAGAGACTTCAAAGTTAAGCAAATTTTCCAGAGTGGCACACTCTCGGGTTCGAGTCCCGAGCTGGAGCAAAAAAAACAGATACTAAATAAATAAAGATTATGAAAAACAAATCGGTAATAGAAAAAAAGCAAGACAATGGCGATTTACATGTATATAAATTAAAATTGAGTGCATTTGCCTTAAAAAGAGAATTTACAGATAAAGAAAGAAAAGATTTACGATTACAGAGACTAATAAATTTAGAAACTACAATGACAGTAAGAAACACGAACTTACTTGGTGAATCAATTCAGATTTTCAAGTTTTACGTGGTTAAAAAAGGGAATTTTTTGCAACTCGTAAAGCACCGCTTTTGCATGGTTACTGCAGCAATATTTGACTATATAGGCATTAGCACCATCATCATTTTAAATAAATAAATATTATGAAATCACAGAAACAGAAAAACCAACAATACCATCAAAATCGGAAAATAAACCAGCATAACCGGATAAAATTTGATGTAGATAAAGAGACTTTCTATAACTTGACACTTCCAGTTTTATGTGAAATGTTGCAAAAAGATGCGGTTTTATATAGAAAATCTTCTGTTCGCACTTCTCAACATGAGACGAATACTCGACGTCGGAGCCAAACATTCCAAGAATTTCTGAGAAACGATGCTTATGAAGCGTTTCTGCTTCGGGAAACGCTTCGCAATTTAATTCGTGGGTAATTATAAGATTTAGCAAAACAGGCTTTTTCTTTTTCATATTTTTTTTTAAACAAATTTAATAATTAAATGCAATACCACAACAATATATTATGTATTACCCATGCCGAGCTTACCGATGGTATAGTTAGTAAAACAAACTATGACCAGCTTAAGTATCGTGGTAAAATAAATGTAATACGTCGGGGTTGTTATGGTACGCAGGCATTAATTGTTTTTGATACTTTGCCAATGGATATTAAAAAGGCATGTATTGCAAAATATGGCAACCCTCGCGAAAATGCTGTGGAAGATAATTTTTTACAAGTTGTTGTTGATGATTACAAGGCATCGGAATTTTTTTCAAATTATATACTTGCCGATGGCAGATTTTTGCCAATTAATGTACAAGACAGATATATTGCTAATGCAAAAGTACTAAATGCAATTCATAGAATAGTTACCGACCGCAAAGCACTTGTAAAAGCACTTGGGGGAGTGCCAAAAAACTTATGGCAAACTTTAGCTGCAACAGTAGCTGATGTGGCTACCCGAACAGGGCATGATTTGCCTGAAAATTACCGCCGATTGCAAACCAAATATAAACTATATGTAAATAGGAGTTACGATGGGTTAATATCTGATAAATGGATGAATAGAAACGCTGCTAAGGTTTCGGATATACAGCATGAGGCATTGCTAAGGCAGCTGTTTGGCAAACATAATAATTTTGATAACGAGCAAATAAAGGCACTGTATAATTTGGTTGCCGAAAATGTTGGTTGGGACAAAATTTCGGTAGCCACAGTGGGCAATTATCGTGAGAAGTGGAATTTGCAAACACACGGTGCAAGGCGAGGCGAAATTAGTTTTGATAACACTAAAGCGATGCTTGTAAAACGTAAAGCACCAGTGCTACCCTTGGTATATTGGACTGCCGATGGTTGGGAGGCAGAATTATTATACCAAAAAACAACCGATGATAAAAAAGGTAATATTGTAACCACATTTCATAACCGCTTAACAATAGTTGTAGTGCTCGACCCATGTTGCAAATACCCTATCGGCTATGCAATTGGCGAACAGGAAAAACCTGAGCTTATTCGTGCAGCTTTTCGCAATGCAATTTGCCATACCGAAGAGTTGTTTGGTACTAAGCACCGTGTGCATCAATTGCAAACAGATAGGTATGCAATAAAAAATTTGAAACCGATGTATGAGGGGCTGACGGAATATTTTACACCTGCAAGGGCTCATAATGCGAAAGCTAAAATAATAGAGCCATATTTTAAATATTTAAACAAAAAATATTGCCAGCTAATGTATAACTGGAGTGGTTTTGGAGTTACTGCCAAAAAAGAGAGTCAGCCTAATGCCCAATATATGAATAAAATACACCACTCGTTACCCGATGAGCAGGGATTGATAGCACAATTAGAAAAGATAATGGCGATGGAGCGTATGCTTAAACACGATAAATATGTGGCTGCATATAACGAATTGCCTGAAACCGATAGATTGGCAATGAGTAATAGCGAATATCTGCATTATTTGGGCGATACTACAGGATATACTAACTCATTATCGGCACCGGGATTAGTGGTTACGTTATTGGGCGAAAAAAGAGAGTACGACTGCTTTGATGTTCGTTTTCGTGAGAATGCCAGTACCGATTGGACGATAAAGTATGATCCTGCTAATTTGCAAAAAGTATTGGCAATTAATGAAGATGCAACATTACGATTTGAACTTACAGAAAAATACATACAGCCAATGGCACTTTACGACCGCAAGGATAATGATAGCGAAGAGCTAAAACTTATTACCGACTTTAATAAAAATATGAAAACAGGTATAATGCAGGTAATGAAAGCCGATAATGAGTTAGTAGAAGAACTTTTTCTCGAAAATCCTAAGCTCGAAAATACACTTACAAAATTAATATTAACCGACAGCAATGGACAGCATAAAGATAACCGTAACGCTGCCCGACTTAGCACAGCAAGGAAAATGTTATTAAAGCAAAATAAAAAAGATATTAAAACTGCCGAAAAGAGCTGGCAGGAAAAAGAGCAGGAGTATTTGAACAGCAAAGTAAACATTGACGAATATTTATAAATAAACAATCCCCGACTGCATGGAGCAAAATCGGGGACACAAAACCTAAATGCAAAAGTATGAAAAAAGAGACAAAAAAGCAAATTATTGAAGAGTTAGAAAAATATTTAACACTTCACGACATGAGTGCCAATGTTTTCGCCCGCAAATCGGGAGTTAATAGTGCAATAATAAGTAATGTGCGAGCAGGTAAAACAACCTTGCAAGCCGGAGGTGGCAAAGAGGTAGAAATTGCCGATAAATATTACGAGTTAATAGCAGAGGCAATTGGCAGTGAGTTAGAAAAAAGTTACTGGGACGTGGTGCCAACAGTTCAAATGCAACGAATAATAGCTACGCTTGAAGATGCCAAAGAGTATGGTTATACTAATGTAATAATTGGTGAAACAGGCTGTGGCAAATCGTTTGTATGTAATTTATTTGCCCGAAAAAACCCTATGGACTTATTTTTAATTACAGTAGGAAGCTCCGATAATATTAGCGATTTGCTTGATAAATTAATTGAGCAATTGAAAATTACTACCGCCAAAACCAAAAGCAAAAAAATACAAGAGATAGTAACTTATTTGCGTGAATTAAAATTTAACGGCTACAAGCCGATGGTAATATTTGACGAAGCAGAATATATGAAACAACCTGCATTATGTGCAATGAAAGAGTTGTACGATAACCTTAATGGTGTGTGCTCAATAATTTTAGTAGGGACCAATCAATTAACTCGTAATTTGGACAGATTGAGAAAAAAGAACAAAGATGGCATACCGCAACTTTATCGCAGAATAAAATTCGGCATACGCCAGCTACCTGCGATTGACAGAACGTTTAAACAGTTTTTAAACAGTTTAAACGATACAAATTTAATTAAGTTTTTACGCGATAATTGCGATAATTATGGTGAGTTGCACGATGTGTTGGTACCAGCAATGCGTGAAGCCGACCGCATCGGCGAACATCTTACCGAAAACTTTGTACGCACAGTATTAAATCTTCCAAAAATATAATTATGGCACGAGCATTATCGGTTCACGACTTGTTAAAGAAAAAGTATAAACTATTTCCTTTTGAAGATGAATGGAGAGATGCTTTCGAGTGTCCGGAGCGTTCGGGTGTATGGTTTGTGTGGGGCAATTCGGGCAATGGCAAAACTACATTCGTTTTAGAGTTGGTTAAATACTTAGCATCTTTTACAAAGATTGCTTATAATTCATTGGAAGAACAGTCGGCTCATTCAATGCAAAAAGCGTTTCGCAATGTTGGAATGCAAGCTGTAGCAAAAAAGGTGATTTTAATTGAAGGTGAAACAATTGAGGAATTAAGTGAAAGATTAAGTAAAAAGCATAGCCCCGATGTTGTGATAATTGATTCTTTTCAATATTGTCAACTCAATTATCGTTCTTATATCGAAATTAAAAAGAAATTTTCAAAAAAACTGCTAATATTTATATCGCATGCCGACGGTAAGCAACCTGCAGGACGTGCAGCTAAATCGGTTATGTTTGATGCCACACTTAAAATTTGGGTAGAAGGTTACAAAGCTTTTAGCAAAGGCAGATATATTGGCAGTAAAGGCGATTATACTATATGGCACGAAGGTGCTATTAAATATTGGGGTTCAATTTAATAAAAAACGTTTAAACCTTGATTAAATAACGATTAAATTAAAAAACAAACGTATGAAAACAAAAACAAAAATTTTATATCAATACGATCCGCGGGCAGAACGATTAACCTGTTTTGCCGATGGAAAACCGAGAGGTGGTTTTGTGGGCAAAATTGCAAACAAAAAATTCTTTGAACTATTAGACACTGATGTATCAATAGAAATTACGAATATGGAAACAGATAAATTACACAACAGAAAAGTACAATTGCTACGCTCAATATGGATTAAAACAGGTGTAGATGATTACCGAGATTCAATATTGGCAAACTACAATGTAAAATCGACAAAAGGGCTAACCCACGAGCAGTTAGATGAGCTGATTGATAAATACAATACAAGCAATAAAAAGCCGGCTGATGAAGATGTTCGCAAGTTGCGAAGTGAAGTGCTTACACAGCTTAACGAGCTTGGTATATATGCCACTAATAACGACTGGAGCAATGTAAACCACTATTTAATGAACGAAAAAATTGCAGGCAAAATGTTGTTTCAATTAAACACGCAAGAGCTAAAGGAACTTAAAAAAAAGCTCTATTCGGTAATTGCGAAAAACGAAAAAAACAAATCGGAAGTTCAAAGATTATCAAGACTTAATTAAAATAGTATGAAAGATGAATTTAATAAAAAATGGATAATTGAAAATTCAATTGAAATTTTAAAAGAGTATGAGTTAGGTGAATTAACGATTCGCTCACTTCACTATAGACTTGTGTCAATTGGGATGCACAACACGCAGCAGCATTATAAACGTGTGGTTAATGCAATGATTGAAGCACGGTGGAGTGGTGATGTTCTTTTTAATGCATTTTCTGACCACGAAAGAGAAACGTTAGGTTCTACGAAATATGAGGAAACAAATCTTGATGAAGAAGTAGAGATAGCGAAAAATTCTATTAATAGCTTGATGAATTATTATTTCAAAAATCGTTGGGAAAATCAACCAATATATACTGAAGTATTTATCGAAAAAAAAGCATTGCAGGGATTATTTGAACCAATATGTGACAAATGGGATGTTGCATTAAATCCCTGCAAAGGTTATCCAAGCTTGACATTTATTAATAATGCTGTTCAAAGATTTAAATGCGTTGAAAATAAAGAAATAATTATTTTATATTTTGGCGATTACGACCCATCTGGTGAAGATATACCACGTTCAATTGAAGTAAATTTTAAAAAATTAGGCTGTGATAATATTGAAGTGAAAAGAATTGCTCTCAATAAAAAGCAAGTTATGGATTTGAATTTGCCACCGGCACCAAAAAAAGTTACAGATTCTCGCTCAGCAAAATGGAATGGGTTGGGACAGGTTGAATTAGATGCCGTTGAACCCAATAACCTAAAAAAAATGGTTGATTGTGCAATTTCCGAACTATTTAATAAATATTTGCACGAAGATTTAAAGGTTAAACAGCGAGAAGAAACTATCACTTACCAAAAAGTATTAAAAGAATATGTATCAACAATATAATATGAGCAATATAGACGAAATACAAGCCCGAATAATCGCAATTGAAGTATGGATACAAAACAATATTGGACACGCAAACTTTGAGGACAAAATAAGGGAACTTAACTTGCTAAGAGGTAAAGTTGAGAGCAAAAAACAAAGTGAGGAACGTAAAATATACCCTGATAGATATAGGAATCATATATCGGTTTGTTGGGATTAAAAATTTAAACAATGGAATACAGAAGTGTAAATAACGAATTAATTATAGTAAATACTCCCGAAAAAACGAGAGACGAAAAGGGAAGATTTATAAAGGGTTTGGTGCCTTGGAATACGGGTAGAAAAGGCGTTCGTTACAGCCCAGCAACTGAATTTAAAAAGGGCAATAAACCTCATAATACTCGCGAAAACGGAACCATTAAAGATAGACTTGATAAACGAACTGGAAGAGTTTATAAATATATAAAAATAAACAACGAAATAAGGCTTTATCATCGCTATTTGTGGGAGTTAAGCAATGGTAAAATACCTGCAAGACACGTAATTATATTTATTGATGGCAATAATCATAATTGCAGTATTGAAAATCTTGAATGTATAAGCATGCGAGAGAATGTTAGGAGAAATCAGAACTACGAAAAATTTTCGGTAACAATGAAAACACTTTGGAAACAAGAGAAAATACGCGAACGCTATGGACTT
>CAZRCF010000081.1:8597-10223 GCA_964598505.1 uncultured Lentimicrobiaceae bacterium
CACCCCCACTGTTTAAAACTTTTTCAAAAACGTTTAAACCTTGATTAAATAACGATTATGAATATAAAATATCATGTAACAAGCGAATTATTTGAGGGCTTTATTGAATATGAATTTAGTGAAGACGATATATTGCTTAAACGATTCGATTTAACAGAGGCAAACTTGACCGAAAAACAGCAAATTTGGTTTCTGAAGCATCAGCCTCGCGACCTTGCGGAATTAGATGAGCTTATAAAAAACCATAAAACGCTTACAATTAAAGAAGTTCCGCTAATTGTTGATTTTAATATGTTTTGGCTAAAATATGACCATAAAATTGCCTCAAGTAAAAAGAAAACTGAAAAAATATGGGACAAAATGAGCGATAATGACAAAGCTGCAGCATATTTATATATTGGTAAATATTTTCGTTCAATTCCGCATAACTGCAATAAAAAAAATGCCGAAACCTACCTAAATGCTGAATTATGGAACAATTAACACAAGACCAGTACATAACTATATATAACTGGTTTATCGAAAGAGTTCAGTTGGAAGATAACTGTATGCCGAGTTCGTTTAAGTATCGGTTTGAACCGAAGCCTAAGGATTACAAACTAATTTATTTGTGTGGTAAAGTTACAGGCGAACCTTATAACGACTGCTGCTTAAAGTTTGAAAACGCAGAAAATGCACTTTTGATTGATGGTTATAAAGTGGTAAATCCCATGAAAATAGTGCCTAAGAATGCAACTTGGGAAGAGGCTATGAAACTTTGTATAACAGAACTTGTAAGATGTGATGGTATATTGCTACTGCCCGATGTAAATGATAGCAAGGGTGCATATCAGGAATTTGAATTAGCGAGAGAGCTGAAGATTAAACACATTAATATAGAAAAATATGTTGCAGGGTATCGTTTTTAAGCTAAATAGCCATGAGATAAAGGCTTTAATGCTAATAATAAAGGTAAATCAAACAGGAATAAACAGCCTTTACGATTATGCCGAAACTGATGTGCTGGCAAATATAAGCCTAAAATTGGCAAATGCAGAACTGCAAAATAAGGCTAAAATAAGGCTAACGATTAAGCCACACGAAGTATTTTTCTTAAAGGAAGTTTTTGTTGATACTGCCGATAAAGCACCGCCTTACGAACGTAGCATATTGCTAACGCTATTGCAACAAATTTTACGATTTGAAATAAATATTGATTTGTTTTATACCAAACCAAAGCTTATAGGAACATAATATAAAAAACCAAAGAATGGCTTATAATAATAAAAACACTCTGTTACGTTACAAGCAAATACAAGAGGAAACTCAAAAACATTTTATTCCAGGTATTACAACTTATTCTGGTATTTTTTATAAGTACATTAACCCTATATTTCCGATGTGTTACGACACGTATATGAAAATTATTAATACTCCTGTTGAAAAATTAATTAAAGAAATTGAAAGCAATGAATAAAAAGATAAACCAAAAAAGATACCGATTGCACTATGCAATACGAAAACAAGGATATAACCTTATAACGCCCGAGAGAACAGTATATTTAAAATTTGAGCAGAATTTAACAAAACAGGTTTTATGCCTAAAAAACCAATACAATTACTCGGTTCAAATGGCTGCTTTGTGAA
>CAZRCF010000082.1:0-2035 GCA_964598505.1 uncultured Lentimicrobiaceae bacterium
ATTTAATTTCCAAACTATTCTTTTGCAAAATATCAAATTTGTTTTTTTGCTCAATAAAAAGTTTATTTTCATTGGTTTGCTTCCATATTTCCTCAACTAAATTATCAATGTTTTCTTTAATAATTTTTGGCTTTTCAATATCAATTTCTCCAATGGTATCAAGTGAACCATCAATTTCGTTTTGCCTTTTCAGGGATTTTGTCAATATTGATTTTGCTTTATCAAAAAGATTGTACTTATCAAGGTCGAAAATCTCTTGCAGCATTTCCGATCTCTCTTTTTTAGCTAATTTCAAAAATTCCTGAAATTTTCCTTGAGGGATTATTATTGTTCGCTTAAAATTTTGATATGACAACCCAATAATATCTTTTATTGAATCAAATTCAATTGGCTCTTTTTGGCTAAAATCATTAACATCGCACAAATAAGCACTTTTTGAACCTTTATTTATATCAGAATGATTTTTAGAGTTTCGTTTATAATGGCAAAAAGTGTTGTAAACATTGCCATTATTGGCTTTAAAAGTAAAGTCAATTATCATCTCATTTGATGATAAGTTCATTAAATTGTAGCTTAATCCATTACGATTTAACCTTTCAATTTCTCCATAAAGTGAAAAAGTAATTGCCTCTAAAATACTTGATTTTCCACTGCCAACAGCACCAAAAATCCCAAATAAATGTTCAGAAGTTAGTTCCGAAAAATCTATTGTTTGCTCCTCTTTGTATGAGTAAACTCCTTTAATAGTGAGCGAAATTGGTATCATATAACCTCCTCCTCTGCTATTACTTCTTTAAATAAATTCATTATAGTTTCATCAGGAGCAATTCCTGAATTTTGCGATTTAAAATATTCAACAAACATATTCGATATGTTCATTTCAATATCAATATTTGTATTGTTTAGCGTATTTTCACCTTCAATATTGGTTCGCAAATGCAGCTCTACTATATTTTTATTTGCCGAATAAAGTTTTTTTTGGTCTTCGGCATTCAAATGAAAATCAGTAACAATTGTTAGCTCAATAAGCACATCTTGATTGCTTTCAAGCCATTCAATAGCTTCTGTAGTATTATTAAAACTTTTGCGAACAAGTTTTTTTGGCGTTAAAAGTTCAATTGGAGTAATTTTCGTCTCTTTATTCGGCCCAATATCAACCAATAAAACATATTTACTTTGATTTGCTTCGCTAAAACTAAATGCCAACGGGCTTCCACAATATACAACTGAACAAGGTTTTTTGTCAATAGATTGTTTACGGTGCAAATGCCCTAAAGCCACATAGTTAAGCCCTGAAGGAATATTTGAACTATAAACAATTTGTGCTCCACCCACACCCGAATTTATTGGTTTCATTTCATCTAAATCCTCTATAGGCAATGGTTCTCCTTCTTTTCCTACAAACAGATGAGCTATCATAATATTAACACCATTGTTATCAATATATTTTTCAGCTATGCTTTTCCATTTTTGTTGAAGCACTTCACGCATTGCTGTTTCTTTATCTTCGCAGCCCAAAAATGTTTTCATCCTATATTCATTAGCATAAGGCACAGTAAGTATTCGTAATGGAATATCATTATTAAATAATTTTATTTCTATAAAGCCTTCATCGGTTTTTAAAATTTTAAAACCACCATCTAATTCAAAAACCGAAGCTATACTATTCGGGTGTCCGGAAAAAATTATACCACATTCGCGAGCCAAAGGGTCGGGCGATTCAATACGTTCAGGAGAATCGTGATTTCCTGCAATAGCAATTACCGGTCTTTTTCCATTGTTTGCTAATCTTTTTAAGGTTTTATATAAAAGTTCTTGGGCTTCAATTGGCGGATTAAAATTATCGTACAAATCTCCTGAAATTGCTACAACATCTATATTTTGTGTTTCGCAAATATCACAAATTTCCTCCAGAACAATTCGCTGTTCTTCAATTCTGGAAAAAGATCCAAGCCATTTTCCTAAGTGCCAATCAGATGTGTGTAATATTCTCATTTATTATTTCCCCGTTTATTTCCCCGTTTATTTCCCCGTT
>CAZRCF010000082.1:2135-10140 GCA_964598505.1 uncultured Lentimicrobiaceae bacterium
TTATTTCCCCGTTTATTTCCCCGTTTATTTCCCCGTTGAGACGCCATGCTTGGCGTCTGTACTGATAGAGCGAAGATGGAATTTATCTTCTTTCCAATTTTTTGGATTATTCTCAATGTATTTTTGAATTCTATCAAAAGATTGCGAATCGCGAATAATATGGTCGTGATATAAAGGCTGCCACAAAAATTTTGTATTTCCCATTTTTCGAGCGTGTGTAGTAATTGATGATTTGAATCCACGAATTATTGATGCCAGATTTTTTGATTGTGGTCCAAATTGGTTTTTTGGTAATCTATTATTTATATTTGAAATATTATTATTGTAATTATTATCCCCAATAATTATTATTGCGTGAAAATGATTTGGCATTACCACAAATTCGCCAATTTCAATATTCATATCTTCACGCAATTCAATAGTTTTAAGCCATTCATTTATTGCAATTTCTCCTATTTCCGATAATATCATTTCTCCATTACGAATTTCTCCAAAAAAATGTTCCCTATTTTGAGTGCAAATTGTGATAAAATATGCTGCTTTAGATGCGTAATCCCAGCTTTTTAGTCGAGTAGATGATATTCTGTATTTGTTTTTAAATTTATCTGCCATAATATCTAAATTTTTTCAATAGTTAAATACAAAAATTATTTTTCCTAGAATATTATTGGAAAACTCTATAAACAAATTTTACTTCAGCAATAATACCATCTTTTAATTCAAGATTATTTAATTGAGTTCTGTCATCATTAATTTTGATAAAGCTTATTTTTGCGTCCATTTTATCATTTTCTGCAAAAAGATTATAATTTCTGCCAATTGTATATCCTACTTTTGCTTGCAGTGCAATATTTTTAGTAAAATAAAAATCGGAAAAAATTGATATTTCTTGAGTGTTTTTGTTGATATATTTTTTTTCTTTATCAAATAAATAAGAAGTGCTATTTGAATTAAAAAACAACCCTAATGATAGCCTTGACGAAATTTCAAATTCAGCTGTTGCAGTTATCGGCAAATTTCCAAATAATCGAAGTTTACTGTTTGCTTTCCAGTCGAAACCAAAAATTGGAACAATAAGCGACCCAAAAAACTCATTATTGTAGTAGCAGCCATATTTTAATTTTAATTTATCCGATTTTTTATTTGTAAATAAAATAATTCCACCCATTTGAAAATTATGATGAGTTATATTTTTATAATCTCCGCTGATTTTAGGAAGTGCTATTAAAGTTAAACTATTATTATCATTAAAATTATGTAAATACCCGGCTTGCAAAACAAAAGCTGAAAAATTTGAATTCCCATATAGCGAATCGCCTTTGAATGCAAGTCGATTAAAGCTAACTCCTGTAATCACTACGTTTTTGTTTTTCAAAACTATAGGTGATTTTAGTGATAGGTTAATATCACTAATGTCGCAATTTGTGTTAATTGTTTTATACGTATTTGTAGGTGAGTATTGCCACCCAAAAGATGCTAATTCTGTATATTTCTGTGCGTTAGAAAATTGAAAAAAAATACAAATAAAGCTTAATAATAATAATATATTTTTATTTATCATAGTTTTAATATTTGAATTATAACCAAATAATTTTGAAGATTAGGTTTAATCTTCAAAATTATTTGACTTAAAAACAAATTTACAAACTTAATTTATAAAACAAACCATTGTTGACTCAAAAATATTTATAAATTATTGTGCAAGAGTAAATCTAACACTAATACCGCTATTAATATTTGAGTTCGGGAATTGATTTGATATATGAGGAGTATTCAATATTTGATCGTAGAATGCACGAATAGTAAACTTAGAGCTCAATTGATAATCGGAAGAAATATTAATTGATATTACTCGCTGCCCAGCAGATATTTGGTCTACGTTTTCGATAAGTTTACGTAAAACTGTTATATTATCGCGAATAGAAAGATTTGCTTTAACATTTAGGTCGCTCTTAGTTTGTTTTTTAACTCCACTAAAATTAAAGTTTAAGCGAATATCTTTAAAGCGATATCCAAGACCAATAATAAACTCCTTGCTTGAAAGTTCTGTAAGTTGTCCGTTAGAAAAACTCAATGAAATATTACGAGTTTTTTTATATTCAATTTTTGCTAACAAACTATTTTTCATAGTCATATCAAAATTAATAAGCGGAGCAAATTGTTCGTTTATTGATACTTGTGCTATTTCCTTTTGAGGAATAAAGTTATTAAGGGCATCTCGAACATAAGCAATTCCATCTTTGTCTTCTTGATAGCGAATACTTGTTGTGTATGAGCCAACAGAATAAATATTATTATAAGCATGAGTAACAGAAATTGTTTGAAAAACATCTTTTAAATACATCAATTTTGTTAATCCGTTATAAGTAATTCTCCAGTTAGGCATAGGTATAACCGGAAAAGAAGTTAGTCCTACATTATCGGGTGATTTGCCACTGTAAGCAGCAATAAAAGCAGGTATTAATACTTCTTGAGAGGTAGGTCCATAACCATCGGCATACCCTTCATTATCAATGCCAGCAGAATAAGTTGGATTTTCGTTTTGTAATCGTTTTGAAATAGTTGCACGATATTCTTTTAAATTTTCAAAATTTGCATTTGAATAATCCTTTGCATCTTTAACAAATGAGTTGCCAAAAGAGAAGAATGTAATACTAAAACCACCAGTAGTTTGAGGTGAATATTTATCAAACACACCAAGAGAATCGGCTTTAATAAAACCGGAAATATTTTCTGAATATGTTCGGGTAGCAGTAAGTTCAATTTTAAAATCTTTAATAGGTTCAACAGATGCGCGAATATTTAGATTTTGGTTATATTTTTGCATATATGGCGAGTTAAACAGCGAATCTTTTGTTATCCAACTCTTATTTTGGTTTAAGAAGTCAATATCGGTTATATTTGTTTGTCCACCAAAAACAAAATCCCAACCCGGAGCATTATTATTAGGGTCGTTTCCGAAATAAACTGGTGTATGGTTAAATCCCGGCATACTTGTACCATACCCTTCGCTATAGCTTACAGTTACATTTTTAAGCATCATAGCAAAACGAAGAGTATTATCGGCAATAATTTTAAAAATTTGAGGTTTGTTTTCTGTAGTATCTTTTGGGTTATTATCCTCTTCTAACAATTTAGTTTTTGATTTATCTTTATTTTTATCCTTAGCATTTTTATTTAATGAATTTGATTTAGAGTTATTACTTTTAGGTTGAGCCGAAGCAATTTTCTTTAAATACGGAATTTTATTATAGAAATTTTGCATATTAAGAGTAGTATTAAGCTGCCTAGTATTGCTATTTTCGATATTATTTCCTAATCTTTGTAAAGAAATTGGAGGAGCATCCCAACGAAAAGTGCTTGAATATCTAGCATTTGCACTTACCCAATCGAACAGTGGAATTTTATTAATTGGTATTTGATATGACAAATTAAGCGATTGATTATAATTGTTCATTCTACCGGCATCTAAAATATTTTCAATTATTGAATCGCGTTTATCTTTAGTATCAATTTTCCCTTGTGGCTCATCAATACGAGCCATTGCAGTAGCTTGATATTCGAGTTTTAAACTTTGTGTAATATCCCAGTTTAATGTATAGTTGCGAGTCCAATCGAAAGTTTTCATAAATGTTGGTTCAATAATAATTAATCCAACACTATTATTTCTAAGTTTACTTTCGTTAAACTGACGGTTCATTTCGGAGCGGAAACTAAACGTTTTTGGTAACAAATTGAAATTAAAGTCTTTTACTAATGCAAGACTTTTTTTATTTAAAAATTTTATTTTTGATAAAGGTCTGAAATTTTTTGGATTTAATGCAAAATTATAACCAAAACCACCTCTATAAGTTTTTCTATTATCGTACTCAATATTAATATTTCTGGTATTAACTTCGGAATAGGCATAAGTAAAATCGAAATTTTCTATATCGTAAACTCTTGGTTTTGAGCCAGAACCTCTCTCTTTACGAATATTCATAAAGTTAATATTTTTCCTTTCGGTAAATTCTTGAGTAAGTTGTTTAATTGAATCGCGTTGTTCTTTAGAGTCATAAGTATCTAAGTCAGACTTTAATTTAGTGTCGGGGTTAAGGGGGTTGTATTCAGGTGTGCTAACAATTTGCGAATAGTCGTAATGTATTGGAATTTTTATTCCCCATTTTTGAGGGAAAAATTTACCTATTTCAATATTAGTAGCAACATCGAACGAGTTAATATATTCTTTTTGGCGTTCGTTTACTTTCTTTTCAAGGCTACCAAATCCAGGCGTACTTGTACTACCAGCGAGAACAAAATCGCCTAAATCGGCAAGAGTTGCACGCATTCTTCCGGTGGCAGCCCATCCAGTTTTTTTGTCAAAATCGGTTAATCGTAGTTCATTTACCCATATTTCAGCTGACTTTGGCAACATATCATCATTATCCGAAATTACCCTCTTTTTTGGGTTTCTAACCCCAAGCATAATAATACGCACATCGCTAATATTTGGCGAACCAACAACTGTTATTTTATTATTGCCGTCAAGTTCTTGATATGGATTTGTGGTAGAATATGAAACTCCTTTTCTAATATTAATATTTCTATTTTGTTTGGCATCTACTAATTTTTGAAGTTCAAGATTCATTGAATCTTTCCAAATTATATCTGGTTCTTCAGCTGAAGTGTACCAAGGAGTAACATTTAATGGGATTTCATATTCGTAATAATTATCAGTAAAATCGGCACCTACACGAATAAAAAACGATATATCGCCATCGTTAAGTGCTTGATTTTCGTGCAGTTTTTCGGTATGTAAATATAGTTTCAAACGCTGAAATTGACGAAAATCGAAACTTGTTGTTTTATATACTGCTCTTGCATCTCCATCAATTAAGTTTGATGTTTTTAGCGATAATGATTGTTCATTTAATTTATATAAATTTCCACTCCATTGTTGCTCTCTTTCAATACCAGATGGGAGAACGTAAGGAACGGGAATCCTGCTTCCATTTTCTTCAATATTTACCGTAGAAGAGTTAAAACTTGTTTGATCGCTACCTCCGGGAACATATTCGCCATTTGAAAGTAACGTTTTATCGTATTTACGCCATTCGCCACGAACCATTTCAAAAGTAGCCATACGGCAAATTATAGGTTCGCTAAAATCTTTAAAGGCTAATCGCAAAAAACGAATTGAGTTAAAACCTTGTATGTTACCAATTATTTTTTGAGGTTCACGAACTGGAATTTTAATCTGATACCATTTTGTAGTAGTAGTAGAACCATTAGGTAAATTAACAGTTGCATTATAAATATCGTTAATAAAGTTTTCGCCAATATTCATTTTATCGGGAGTTAAATTTAACTCATATTGATAATAGCGTTCCTCTTCGCTTAAAGTATTATCTCTATTTATATCTTCAACATTTGGTAGCGAAGAAGCAAGAGTTGGATAATCTTCTGGATTATTATTATCGCTTGGCGAGTTTCCTTCCGATCCGTTAAATTTCTTATATCTTTCAAGTATTTTCAGGTCTTGGCTATCATAATCGCCACCTCTAAAATAATGATAATTGTCGGCAGATGGATCAGTATAAGCATTGGTATATGCACCACTTGATTGACCCAAAGATGGTGTATTAGCAATACGTTCTAAGTAATTTGCGCCAAAAAAGGCACGTTCATTTTCGGTACTTAAACCATCGTAACCAACATCTTGAAATTGGCGAGATGTGGGGTTGTTATCAAACGCATTCACTAATGCTTGTAAAGATGGGACTAATCCCCAAATTGTAGTATCAACATTTATAATTGTAGCATCAACTGGCAACCCATTTTCGAACCCTTTTCTGCCATCGCGAAGGATATCTTCGGATACATCACCAAGGTGTAAATACATTTTACCGCCCGAATGCGTTGTATTTTCAATAAATGGATCCATCATCCAAAATTCAATATATTCAATATTTGTGGCATCAAAGTCGGTTGATTCAATTTTACGCATTACTCCAGCCCAACGTGTTTCTGGATTTTTTAGTGTTCCATCAGTATTTAAGCCTCGAGATATACCACTTTCTCCAGCAACATCATAATTGTATGGACCTCTTTGGTTTGGGTAATATGCAAAATTTAAAACTGCAATATTTGTTACTAAACCACCAGTTGGGTTTTCTTTATTTGGGAACACCTCTGTTTGTAATACTTCACGAGCATAAGGTTTCGATTGGTCTTCTTTGTTAATATTGCTTGGCGTAGCGCTATTATCTCTATAAAAAATTGGGTCAATAATATACCAAGATAAGCTTGCTCTGTTATATCCATATTTTAATCCAGAACCAACTTTACTTTCGGGCCAAAGACCTGATTGAGTTTGTCCTTGAGGTGTTGAGGCTAAAAACCAAGAACCAATACTTTTTATATCAATTGACGACTTGCTTCCTTCAAAATCATCAATATATGTAGTTCCTGTAGCACCAATGGTGCTTGCATGACCAGGAATAAAATGTGCAAATTCTCCATCAAAAGTTATATTAGATTCTGTTTTAGTACTAAAAAATGGCAATTTATCTATCAATTTAGTTAGTGTTCTTGATTTTGTTTGATATGATAAATTCATGCCCCAAATAGTATTATTAATTGGCTCATCACCATAGTTAATTTTTTGAGTAAGTGGACTTTCTCGTAAATTTAAAATAGTTGCTCCTACATTAAAATCCTTGCTAAACATTTGATTAATATGTAATCCCATCATTCGCTTAGTTTGAATATTAAATGTTGATTGATTTTCTAAAGATATATTAATTGGTGTACCCGAATTTAAAACACCCTCGTTAATAATTTTCACTCGTCCTAAGGTGTAATCTACAGTATAATCGCTGTTTTCAACTAAAACAATACTTCCTGCTGTAACTTTAACCGAACCTTGAGGAACATTCATAGCATTAAGAGAAATATCGGAACCAGATTTTGATTTATACATCCCTTCTAAATAAAATTTATTTCTATCTGGAAATTGTTGAGCTTGTTGTTTAGTTAATGAATATAACGAATCGAAAGAGTATTTTGCACCAATAATTGTGTCTTTAAATAAAGCTCGTAAATCGCGACCAAAAGGCTCAACTACAGGAAAATATACACGTCCATTAGTTGATTGTATTGTTCCCCCTTGCGTTGCTGCTTGATCTAAAAAATCGAAAATACCATCAGGATAAGGATCTCCTTGATAATTAACTTTATCTAATCCCATTAATCTGACTAAAGGAATACCTTTATTTTCTCCTTCAGTAAAAAATCCAGTAGGAATTCCTCCTTCATCTCCTGCATATAAAATATTAAATCTAAAATCCTCATTATTAACCTGATAAGCACTTAACGAATAAACATTCTTCATCATTAATCTCCATAAAGGAGATTTTGTATCTAAAGTAGTTGATTTAATAAGCTTAGCAATAATATTACTAGGTGGATTTACCTCATTTGAAAATTCTCCAACTTGATAAACAGTAGTATCACCTGCTATTTGAAACTGAAACGCAACAGCTAAAACTTGATCGCTATTTAATGTTGAATTAAGCGAAATAAATCCTAATTTACTATTAAAAGTATATTCGTTAGGCATAAGTTTTCTAGCGCTTTCAACTTTTTCAAAATCAACACCAGAAGTTAATCCACCGGCATAAGTTCGTAAATAATCGCCTACAGAATTAATATTTCTGAGCATATTTGTGTCAATACCCGGGCGGTTAATTAGGTTATTAATTGAGTTATTTGGGAAATCCTTAACGCCAAAATTCCTAATTATATTAGGGTTTGATGGATTATATTCCCCAATATCTGTAAGTGCAATAATATTTCGATTTTCTTGAGTTGCAGCACCAATATTAGTACGCCAAACCTCAATCTTGGTAATATTAATTGGTGAACTTATTAAAGGTAAATTTGATAAATATCGGTTATAGTTTTGATAGAAAAATTGAGATAAGAAATAATATTTATTCTCTTCGTATTGATCGGCTTTAAAATT
>CAZRCF010000083.1:0-8673 GCA_964598505.1 uncultured Lentimicrobiaceae bacterium
AAAATTAATGAAATTAGAATTATTATTATATTCCGTTTTCTGTTTTTTGAAGCCATTTTATTGTGAGATTATTTATTTATTTTTTGATATAAAAGCTCATCAATCCATCCGTTAGCACTAATTAGCCACTCTTTTTTATTGCCAACTAAATTAAACCCGTTTTCGGTAAAAAGTTTAATACTTTGTATATTATCGGAAGCTATATTTGCATACACCTGATGAAGCAAAAGCGTATTAAAACAATAATTTACCAACATTGAAAGCGACTCTGATGCATAACCTAAATTTCTATATTTTTCATCAATCAAAATTCCAATACCAACTCGTTGATTTAATGGTTCAAAATCAAATAAATCAATAGTCCCAATTGCATTATTAGTCGATTTTTCGCAAATTATAAATCTAAATTGTTTTGTTGTGTAAATATCAAGATGCGACGAATTTATATATTCTTGAAGCGTATTTCTTGAAAAAGGAGTAACAGTATTACTAATACGCCAATTATCTATATTATTTTCCCATTCAAATAAAATATCAATATCATCTGGTTCTAAGGCTCTTAGATATATTTTTTCGCCTATTATCATTTTAAAATTCGTTTTATAAATCTAAGTTTATGCGAATACGATTGAGTTTCGTTATTAAAAATACCATTATGGTCGATTGTGTCAATTCGAACTTGTCCTGAACAATGAATAATTTGGTTGTTTGAAAGCAAAATCCCAACATGATTTATGTTCATCTCTTCGTTATCGAAAAAAGCAATATCACCGGCTTGAGCTTCGTTTAAAAAATTTACTAATTCGCCAAAATCAGCTTGTTGAGAGGCATTACGAAGCAAATTAACTCCAAAAACTTTAAATATAATTTGTGTAAAACCTGAGCAATCGAAACCCATTGCAGTTCGTCCTCCCCAAAGATATGGAGCATTTAAAAACTGTTTTGCAAAATTTATTATAGCTGTTTTTTGATTTTCATTTTTGTAATCAAAAAATTTATCAATAATTTTATACTGAAATAACCCTAATGTTAAATTTTCTGTATTTGCAGGAATAGTACTTCCGGCAGGAATTCGCATTAACGATTTAGTTTGTAGATTTTCTAAGTAACAAAAATCAATATTTACGGGCTTTAAATTACTACTGTTCCAATGATTAAATTGTTGCTCAGAAATTAAAATGGCTTGTTTTTTGTCAATCCAGCCAATATAGTCATCAAAAGTGCATTTTGTTTTATGCCATTTTGCATTAGATTCTAAAATTTCAAAAGTTTCGCCAAATAGTATTTGCGACACCATTTCAGATGAATCAGCAGGTTCAGCCCTTAGGGGAATTGCAGCTAATAAACAAACACCAAAATCTGACATAATTAAAAAATTTAAAATGGCAAATCGTTCATTATATCACTACTTGGGTCGGGTATAAGGTCGATTTCGTTTGGTGCAGTATTATTATAATTTGGCTCTCCTTGAGTAGCACCATCTGCATCAATACGGAATGGTTTTACATCGGTGTACCATTTACCGTTGTACTCACGCGATTCAACTGCTGCAGTAATTTTTAATACTTGCCCTAATTGATATTGTTTTGATTGAGCAACTTTATCGCCCCAAAGACTTAAACATATTTTCTTTGGAAATTGCTCTTGAGTTTCAATAACTATGTCTTGTTTTACCCAAACGCCATTTTTCCCTGTTCCGGTTTGTTCGGGCATTATTTGAATAAGTCTTCCTGTTGCTTCGAGTGCCATAATTTTAGTTTTTTTGCAAAGATAGTATTTTGTTAAAATATCTTTTGTTAAAAATTGAAAATAATTTATTCTTCCAAATATCTTGATAACTCCTTAGGTATATAAAAGTATATTCCATTGTAAATCATTAAGGTTGGAAATTGAATTTCTTTACCATTTACAATTACAATATTTTTGTTTGCAGGTATTTCAAGCCTGTTTTTTTTGCTTTTAACCTTTAAAACAATGTTTTCTTTATTTGTGCTATCAATAGACCAAAGCTCACTATTAAAGACTTTATAATGAGGCACATAATACACATCGGTTAGGCTATCTAAATTTACATTATTGAAGGTTTTGCATAAGTATTTATTTAATTCATCGTTTTTCACTAATCCGGTTGGACGATTATTTGTTGGGTCGTAAATTGATAAAAAAACATCTTCGCCTGTATGCCCATAAGTTGTAAAACCTATGTAGGTGCGACTTGTAATTATTGAAGATGTAATTTTTACAATATCAAGCGGATTTTTTTTCAACAAACTGTCTTTTATTTGTTTAGAATATTTAAAATATGAATTAATTGTATCAATTTCAGATTGTTTCAGGTCGTTAATGCCATATTCAATTTTAAAAACATTAACAATTTCCTCGTTTGTCGATTTTTCGGAAATTAAAAAATAGATAGCTTCAGCAGTTTTTTTGGCTTTTTGCAAAGGTTCTATTAATTGACGAAGAGTAATATTATCATAATTATTATTGCTTTTTCTATTTCCAATTGAAATGCCGCTATTACTATGGTCGGGGCAAACAACTACAATTGTATTTCCATCTCGTTTTGCAAATTCAATAGCTGCGTTTACTGCTTTATCAAATGCCAAAAATTCAGTTACCATACCAATTGGGTCGTTATCGTGTGCCGACCAATCTACTTTGCTACCTTCAACCATCATAAAAAAGCCATTAGTATCTTTTGATAAAATTTCGATAGCCTTAACTGTCATTTCGGCTAATGAAGGTTCTTTTGTGGTGTCTCTGTCAATATCATTTCGCAATGATTTTGGTGCAAATAATCCCCAAATTTTTTTGCCGGTAAAAGCATTCATTTGTGAAGGAGTTTGTATTAATGTTGTACCATTTTGTTTTAAAACTTTAGTTAAATCGAGTTTGTCTTTTCTTTTTTCAGGTAATAAATACGACATTCCACCACCAAAAACCACATCAATATTGTTGTAAACCATTTGTTTTGAAAGCAACTCGTAATTATCACGATTTTGAGAGTGAGCCGAAAAATCAGCAGGAGTAGCGTGTGGAAAATAGCATGTAAAAACTAAACCGGTACTTTTGCATTGTAATTTTGCAGCTTCTAAAATTGTAAACATTGGCGAAAATGCTTTCTCTTTGTTTGTATTTATAATATTCATTCCGTCCATTACCTTTTCGGGATATGTTGCCACAAATCCTGTTTGCGATAAATGTCCTGTTGAATATGTACTTCCTGTTGGTGCCGAATCGCCAATTGGAGTGTCGGAACAATGTGTTTTTACCAAACCACAAATATATGGGTCAACTGCCAATAATTGTCCATTATTATACCATCTTGCCAATGCCAGTAAATCTACACTTGTGCCATCGGGAATCATAAAAATTATGTTTTTTATTCTGCTTTGCGAGAATAATGATATATTTATGCTTATAAATGCGAAAAATAGCAAAATGAACTTTTTCATAAAAATATTATTAGGTGTTTTGAAATTATTATAATTTGAAAAATTCTAATTCTTCCGAAAAATCAATATTCGGATTTGTTTTTGATAAATTTATAATTGCGTTTTTATTATTATCTAAAAACGATTTATAAGCCTCTGTTTCACTGTTGAATGGCTTGTGTTTCATGGCTTTTTTAATTTCTTGAATTTCAAGTATTAATTTTTTTGTGCTTTCCGAAAAATACGTGTTTGAAAACATATTCCAAATATATTCAATGGATAGAGCTGATGGGTGCAACATATCGTTTGCAAAAAAGCGATAATCACGCAAATCGTCCATAATTATTTCATAAGCAGGAAAATATGTAACATTTTTAAAATTATTGCAAAGATTATGTATAGCTACATTTAATATAGATTTACTCAACTGGTTTTGCTCAAATCCATCACTTAAATATCTTACTGGACTTATTGTAAAAATAATTTTTACATTTTTATTTATCTCAAATAATTTTTCAAACAATTTGGTGTAACCATCTGTAATAGTTTCTATTGTGATTAATTCTTTGGTAAACTCTTTTGATGGAATTTTATGACAATTTGAAACAATATGTCCTGTTTTATTATATTTATACACATGAGCCGATCCCAATGTTATTATAATTATGTTTGCTTTTTTAATAAATTCTTGAGCTTCAGCAAATTCGTTGTTAATTTTTTGTAAACTAATATTTTTTGATTTATCTGAAAATCTGCCATGATGATCAAGCGACAACCATAGTTCATTAAAAAAACTGAGTTCTTCATTTTTATACAACTCGCCATCAATAAGACGATTAATACTTTTTTCAATCGACAATGGATTAAAAACAATTCCGAAAGGATTAATAAGTGTATTAAATTTGTTTTTTAATAAACAATCGCCAATATTTTCGGCAAAGCAAGAGCCTAACATCAATATTTTTGAATTGTGTGAAATATCAAATTTTGATTTTTGAGGTTTGTATATAGTTCTAAAATCCATTTTAAATATTTTTACAAATATACAATTTCGAACCAATAATTTGAAAAAATAATAGTAAAATTCTAAATACTTGATGTATTTGATAAAAGAAATAGATTAAATTTGCAAAAAAAAAAATTATGAATCCAAACGAAATTATTTTCTTCTCATCATTTTTGTTATTAATAAGCCTATTTTTGTTTTTAGATTTAGGTGTTTTCGACAAAAAAAGTCATATTATTTCATTTCGCGAATCCATTATTTGGACATCAATATGGGTTACTTTAGCTGTAATATTTTTCTTTTTTATTCGTCATTTTGGTTATTTAATTCATGGTATCGACGATATTGAGCAACTTAAAATGGTTGCTTCAAAGTATCAAGAGAAATTTTCAATAGATAATTTGTCTTTTACCGAAGCCTTAAAGGTTTATCAACAAAACTTATCACTCGAATATATTACAGGTTACATTATTGAATATTCTCTGTCGATTGATAATATTTTTGTAATAATTCTTGTTTTTAGTTCATTTGGTATTCATCAAATGCACTATAAACGCATTCTTTTTTGGGGAATTATTGGAGCTGTAATAATGCGTTTTACGTTTATCTTTTTAAGCTCAGCATTAATTCAAAAATATGAATGGATTTTATATGTTTTTGGTGCATTTTTAGTTTTTACAGGTGTGAAAATGTTTTTAGATAGAAATAAAACTCAAGAGGTAAACCCCGAAAAAAATCCTATTGTTAAGTGGCTTTCAAAGCGTTTCCCTATTACAAAAGAGTTACACGGACAAAAATTTATGGTTAAAATTAATGGCAAAGTAAATTTAACACCACTTTTTATCTGTTTAGTTGTAATTGAATTAACCGATTTAATTTTTGCTGTTGATAGCGTGCCTGCAATATTTTCGGTTACAAAAGACCCTTATATTGTATTCTTTTCAAATATTTTTGCAATTTTAGGACTTCGATCCCTATTTTTCTTAGTAAATAATATTATGAATATGTTCCGTTTTTTGAAAATAGGATTAGCCGTTTTATTAACTTTTATTGGTGTTAAAATGCTTGCAGTACATTGGTTAGAATCAATTGGTTTTGAAACACAACATTCGTTATATATTATTTTCGGAATAATTTCATTAAGTATAATTGCATCAATTTTTATTCCCGATTCCGATAAAAAAGCGAATAACAAGTTAATTCGTTAATTCACCAAGAATTTTTAATAACAAAACGAAAAATAGTTTTTTTTATTTATAGAATATTTAGGTTTGCATTATTAAAAATAAATAGTATTAATAATAAAAGTAAATTAAAAATGAAAAAGATTACATTAGCTATATTGTTCTTTTTGAACATATTAGTTTCCCAAAAATTATTTGCAACTAATCCACCTGATGAAGGAATGTGGTTGCCAATGTTTATTGAAAGGCTTAATTATGTTGATATGCAAAAAATGGGGCTTCACTTAACTGCTGAAGAATTATATAGTATCAACCACTCAAGTTTAAAAGATGCGATTGTAAATTTTGATGGCATTTGTACTGCCGAATTAGTTTCAGGCGAAGGCTTAATGCTTACTAATCACCATTGCGGGTACGAATCAATTCAAAAAAGTAGTTCATTGGAAAACGATTATTTAACGAATGGATTTTGGGCATATAATAAAACTGAAGAAATTCCGATTGCAGGATTAAAAGTTACTTTTTTAATTCGTATGGAAGATGTTACAAAAATTGTTTTAGCTAACGTTACCGATTCTATGTCGGACGATTCGAGAGAAGCAGCTATAAAAAAAGTTTCAAGTAAACTTAAAAAAGAGGCTTCAGAAAAAGGAAAATATACTGTTGAAATAAATAGTTTTTTTAATGGAAACGAATATTATATGTTCGTTTATGAAATATATGAAGATGTTCGTTTAGTGGGCGCTCCACCATCGTCAATTGGTAAATTTGGAGGCGATACCGATAATTGGATGTGGCCCCGCCATACTTGCGATTTCAGTATGTTTAGAGTTTACTCCGCACCCGATGGAAAACCGGCAAAGTATTCAAAAGATAATATTGCACTGAAATCAAAGCACTCATTGCCTATTAATATTAAAGGAGTTAAAAAAGATGATTATGCTATGATTTGGGGCTATCCAGGTACTACCGATCGTTATATGACTTCTTACGAAGTAAAATCAACAATTGAACAAACAAATCCATTTATTATTAACGCTGGAAATATTGCATTGCCAATTATGAAAAAAGATATGGATGCTGACCCAGCAGTTAGAATTAAATACGCTTCCGAATATTCGGAAATTGCAAATGTTTGGAAAAATAAAATTGGTGAAAGTAGAGGTTTAAAAAAATTAAATGTTTTTGATAAAAAGAAAGCGTTAGAAGATGAATTAGAAGCATGGATAAATGCAGATGCCACACGAAAAGCAAAGTATGGCAATGTAATTCAAGATATTGCTTCGGCATCAAAAGAAATAATGGAAACAAAATCAGATAAAGTTTTTTGGTATTTTCAACTTATATTTGCTCGTTCAAAAACACTTTTAGCACCATTAGTTTTATCAAGACTATCAGCGTTAGTAGAAAATAAAGATACCAAACCCGAAGCCTATGAACAATTTTCGCAAATTATAAAAAATCTTTATAAAAATTGCCATGTAAATACCGAAAAGAATCTTTTTGCTGCCGGATTAGAATTATATAGAAAAGAAATTCCAGCCAATTTGTTGCCCGATATTTTTCAATTTATTGATAAGGAATTTAAAGGAGATATTCAAAAATTCGCAGAAGAGGCTTTTAAAACATCAATTTTTGCTTCGGAAGAGAACTTTAATAAATTTATTAAAAAGCCCAATAAAAAGAAATTAAAAAATGATTTAATTAGCAAAACATCTAATTCAATTTATGGTTACTTTTTAAAAGGAAATGTAGAACAAGATAAAATGAACACCAAGCTAAGCGTAGCAAAACGTCTTTTTGTTGCTGCTTTACTCGAAATGCAACCAAATAAAAAATTCTATCCCGATGCAAATTCTACAATGCGAATGACTTATGGAAAAGTGTTAGATTATACTGCGGCAGATGCAATTCAATACGACTATGTAACACATTTAAAAGGTGTTATGGAAAAAGAAGATTCAACTAATGAAGAATTTATTGTTCCTGCAAAATTAAAAGAACTTTATAACAAAAAAGATTTCGGCAGATATGCTAAAGATGGCGATGTAGTAACCTGTTTTTTAACAACTAACGATATTACAGGTGGCGATTCAGGTGCTCCAGTTTTAAATGGAGATGGACATTTAATTGGTTTAGCTTTTGATGGAAATTGGGAAGCTATGAGTGGTGATATAGCTTTTGAACCTGCCCTGCAACGAACTATTTGTGTGGATATTAGATATGTTTTGTTTATAATTGATAAATACGCAAATGCTCAAAACTTAATTAAAGAGATGAATATTATTGAATAATATGTTCGATAAAAAAATATAGAGGGGGTATAAAAATAGATTTTCTTTCTTTGAAAAATCTATTTTTATACCCCCTCTAACCATTTTTACATAGGATAATAGAGAAACTCTTCACAGGTATCGTATGACATAGATGCAATAAAATCTCTTGAAAAACCCATTGGTCCCCATCTTCTACTATAATAATCAAAAGCCGAATACATACAAGTTGTAAAAAAAATAAGCCCCATAATACCATTTCCTTCAATTTCTTGAAGTTCGTTTAAATTTAATTTTTTTGTTTCCATAATAATTTTTTTTTAAATTAGTAATATACTAAAGGTAATATATAATTGCTTAAAAGTCAATATAATTTTTAAACGATATTATTTTTTTAAAAAGTTGATAGAATAGTTCAATGATAATCAATGTTTTATGGATTTTCTTAATTTTTAATATTCTTTTTCATTAATGATTTTTATAAGTTCATCAACTGCATTTGACTGATTAATATCTTTTTTAATAGGTGTTTTGCCTTTGTATAACCAAACTTTACCTTCGCCGGCACCTACAAGCCCGTAATCGGCATCCGACATTTCGCCCGGACCATTAACAATACAGCCCATTACAGCAATTTTTAACCCTTTAAATTGGCTAAGCTTTGTTTTTGTTTCCAATAAAACGGTTTCAATATCAAATAATGTTCGTCCACATGATGGACAAGAGATAAACTCAGTTTTATAGTACCTCAATCCACATGCTTGCAAAATATC
>CAZRCF010000083.1:8773-10095 GCA_964598505.1 uncultured Lentimicrobiaceae bacterium
ACAACGGTTTTATTTTCGCCTCCAATTTTATTTATTGCAAAGGAACTTCTTCGTTTATACTCAAAAGGAGAAACAGATGTTTTAAAGTCAATTTTATCAACAAAATTAATTTTTGCATTATTATACTTTTTAACCAATTCGGCAGCAACAGGAATTTCTTTAACAGGGTCTTCGGTAAGTGAAACTCTAATTGTATCGCCAATTCCATCTTCGAGCAAAGCACCAATTCCGGCTGCCGAACGAATACGTCCATCTTCGCCCGAACCAGCTTCGGTTACACCAATATGAATTGGAAAATAGTACTCTTTTTCTTGCATTAAGTTCACTAACAAGCGAGTAGAATAAATCATTGTTTTTACATCGCTCGACTTCATCGAAAAAATCAGGTTTTTAAAACCAAGCGAATTACAAATTTCGGCATATTCAATAGCCGACATTGCCATTCCGTGAGGCGTGTCGCCATATCGACTTATAATTCTATCCGATAACGAACCATGATTTACACCAATTCGTATAGCTGTTCCATAATCTTTGCAAATATTTATTAAAGGTTTTATGCGTTCCGCAATACGTTCTAATTCAAATAGATATTCGTTTTCGGTATATAATAATTGTTTAAATTGTTTTTTATCGGCATAATTACCCGGATTAATTCTAACTTTTGAAACAATTCGAGCGGCAATTTCAGCAGCTTTTGCACTATAATGTATATCGGCAATTAATGGTTGATAAAATCCTTTTTCGTTTAATTCGTTTTTAATATTTAATAAGTTTTCGGCATCGGCAACTGTGGGAGCGGTAATTCTAATTAATTCACAGCCTGCTTCAATCATTCTAATAACTTGCAATACAGTTTCTTTAGTATTCATAGTATCAGTATTGGTCATTGATTGAATTCGGATAGGGTTAGTGCCACCAATGCCAATATTTCCAACTTTAACTTCTGTTGTTTTTCTTCTCGAATAAATATTCATATGTTTGAAAATAATTTTTCTAATACAAACCTACAAAAATTTTAAATTATATTGAGTTTTTCATTAAAATCAATTTTGTTTTCATTTTTTTAGCTGATGTAAAAATCAATCAAGTCATCTGATTAATAGCAGTTTGTTAATTTTGTTTTTTGATGATTTGAAAAATTAATATATATTTGTTAAAATAACATATAATATTATTTAGTATTTCATAATAGTTATGAAATGATTACGATATAATATTCAGTTTATTAATAATATATGCAATATAATATAGCACAATTGTAGTATTATACATAATCAAATTATTGGCACTTATTCACTTTTATTGCCATATATTTGAGAATG
>CAZRCF010000084.1:0-8719 GCA_964598505.1 uncultured Lentimicrobiaceae bacterium
TAATTTCTTTGTTATCGATAATATTATTTGAAATTTTAATCTCTTTTATATCTCCAAAGAAAAATCCGGGATATGAATTTCGGTTACCAATATATAAAGGCTCATCGGTATTTTGATAAGGTATTGTGGTTTGTAAAACAGTTGATAAATTGCCATTTACATAACAAGAAATTTTATTAATATCAACTAAAAACACAAAATAATTCCATTTGTTGATTTCAGCCTTACAACGAATTCCTTGATTTGCATATCCAAAAATAAATTCATTTTGAGTTGTATCATTTTGCAGTAAAATAAATCCGTTATTCTCTTTAATATTTGAAATAATTGTTGCCGATTTATTATAAATTGATTGTGGCACATATTCCGGTTTAAAAACAACCTCAACCGAAAATTGTTTCCCTAATGTTATAGCTCTTTTTTTCCCTAATGAGTAATCGATTTTATCATTTATATTACAATTAAGGTCTTTATGTAAAATTACATTGCTGCTTGACGGCGAAAGCATTTTATTTTCTTTTTTCTCTTTTCTTTTTTCTAAATAAACAACTTCTCCATTGGTTTCAACTGTTTTATATGCCGACGAAAGCAGAGATATAATACGCATATCATTAAATTTGAATAATTTAGGCTCAAAAAATATTTTTAAACTATCATCAGTCCTTAACATATTAATTAACCTATCGCAATCAGTTTTTAAAAATAGGTCGATGAAACCAGGGTTAAAAGCAGAGTAAGTATTTGTTAAACTATGGTATAAGCCTTGAGTGCGATTTGTTGCGAGTATTAGAACTTTATCGTTCTTTTCAACAAATTCATTTATATATTTAACAGATTTTTCGATATATGATGTGTATTGAAGATAAAACTTCTTGTTTTCTTTTTCAAGTACTAAATTTGTAATTCTTTTGTAATCATAAACCGTTTGAAAAATTGAAAACGATAAGAAATACAGAAGAATTACAAATATTGGTATTAATGCTTTATTATTTTTTATTTTTTCTAATAAATCATCGGCAAAAATTGTTAATAAAATTAAAGCCATTGGACTGCTTCCAAACAAACTCCAATTATGGCTTCTGCCAATAAAATAAATAAACATTAGTATTCCAATACAAGTTAAAACAAATATAAAAGATGTTTTATTATTAATTCGTTTTTCAATTATGTTGTTTATCGAAATTAACAAGCCAAACAAATATATTGCAACAATAATCATATATGGGTGAAATGTTTTGGGCATTGGAAGCATACCAAAACCAATGGAAGAAAACACTTGTATTGTTGAAAACATTCTAATTAAATCAGGGTATTGCCCATAAACTAATTTTATTATTAATTCATAAGATAAAAATGTTAATATTAGAATTGATACGGCAGTAAAAATGTTTTTCATCCAACTTATAGCTATTTGTTTAATGGTTGTTTTTTCAATGTCGATAAAACAGTAAAAAGCAATAAGCGACAAATATGTTATTGTACCTATTTCGGGGTTCCATAAAATTCCTGCCGAAAATAAGAGAAATGATAAATAATATAATTTTTTTGTTTTGTATTTTAAATATATATATGCAAAGAAAATTAGTGAAAAAATCAAAATCCATCTTAGTGGTATCATCGAAAAAACAGTATCGAAAGGAGTTGCAATTCTGAAATACATAAAACAGTTAAAAAATAGAGTTGTAAAACCAAACAAAATCAACCATTTATTTTTAACAAATTTATTAAAAACTACTAATGTGGAAATAAAGCATAATGCTGTAAGTGATGCCATTATTGTGGTAAAACTAAAAACACTTAATCCAAATATTTTCAGTAAAGGAGCAATAAAATGAGGATATAAACCATACGTATTGGTAAAATTATCTACTAACATTGGTACGCCATGATAAACCTGAATAACAGAATAATAGATAGCATTAAAATCGTACTGGTTTTCGCCGGAATATGGAAAGCTGAATGCGCTAATTAAAAAAGAAATAACAATTAAAATACTACAAAAAATATAAATTGAATAGCTATTAATTTTATTTAAAATATAAGTGTTTACTTTTAAAATCTTTTTTTTAACCGTGAAAAAAAGAACTATAATTGGGAAAAAAATAAAAGTAAATAAAAACAAATGTGAGTAAAGAAATGTTGAGTTAAAATAAAAACGCCAATTAGTTTTATTTATATCGTGAGCATTTTGACGATAATTAAAAAATGGATTTTCGGCTGAAAATACTTTATATATTAGCAGTAATGCAACAAAAATTGTAATTGGGAGCAACCAGTAAAATAAAATATTTATAGTATCAGGCTTAAGTTTTTTTAGAATTTTATTAAACAAATAAATTAAACTAAAGAAAGAAATTATAAATACAAAAACACCTAATAAATAAAGGGCTTTTTCTTGTGGCTCGGGCATATAACCAGTTAAACATAATATGCTTTTTGCTCTATTTACAGCTTCTTCAATACTTGGATTGTAATATTTTAAAAGAATTTTTGCAAAATTCAAATAAACAAAAGTTGATAAGCAAAATACTAATATATATTTTATAAAATTAATTTTATCTTCTTTGAAAGAAATATCATTAGTAATTATTTTTTTATTTTGTTTTTTTTCAACTTTTTTTGACATTTTTCCCTCCATTTTATATAGTATTGACTAAAATTAATAACTTTTCGAGACTTCTAAAAATTGCTTTTTTTGGTTAAGTATTGGGTAATTTGTGATTAAGTGATTTACCGGTCACCATTTACCAGTTACCGGTTACCATTTAATATCAACTTGGTTTTGTGGCACTTATAAATATTGATTGTGTTGTTAATTTAATAATTGGTATTTTTTCAAGTATATTTCCAATTTTAACAACAAATTTTATTAAAAATTTTGGAATAATTGGCAACAGAAAATCTTTATATTCAACCTCTATTTCAATAAACTGAATACTTTTTAATTTTTTTGATATAAATTTTTTCGAGAATGCTTTTTCAGAAGGCTCAAGTTTAGCCATTTTTCTGAATATTGGCAATGTGCTAAAAATTAAATAGCAATATGGATTATAAATATTTGGTTCTAAAAAAATTAATTTACCTCCGGGTTTTAAAAGCGTTTTAATATTAATTAAAGCTTCATCAATATTATAATACAAATGATGTAATATTCCATTGCCGATTATATAATCAAATTTTCTATTTTCAATTTTTTCCGGTTGATTAAAGTCTAATACTTCAAATTTTAAATTATCTTGGTTATATCTTGTCTTAGCTATTTCAACAAATGGGACACAAATATCGGTTCCAAGAATAAAGTTTTTAGTTTTTGAAGCAATATAATTTGAAATTTCGCCTCTGCCACAACCAATTTCTAAAACATCTTTTCCCTCTTCGTTATTCATTAAACTAATTATATAATCAACTCTCCTTTGCGACCTAATTTGCATTGTATATGAATCTACAAAGCCTTGATTATATCCTTTGTCATCTTGTACATTAATCATTTGTTTTTCTTTCGTTTATAAAATCCTCAATTTTATCGCTTGTATTATATGTTTTTCGTCCTTTTTGTATTGACGACCTAATGAATTTTGGTCGTTTTTTTGTTTCTTCAAAAATCTTACTAATATATTCCCCAATAATTGATATTGCTAACAGTTGGATTCCTCCAAAGAATAAAACTAAAACAATTATTGTTGTAAAACCTTGAGGTGTATCGGGCATCAAGAATTTTAATATTATTTGAGTTATTAATGCAAGAAATGAAACCCCTGTTAAAATTACGCCTATAAAACTTAAAAATTCTAATGGCATAAAACTGAAAGAGAATATAGCTTTTTTTGCCCAAGCAATATTTTTTCTCCAATTATTAGTTGAAACGCCAAACATTCTCTCGGGACGAATATATGGAACCCCAATTTGATTAAATCCAACCCACGCTCTTAGTCCACGAAGAAACTGTTCAGTTTCAGGCAATTTAACCAATTCTTTAACTACTTTTTTATCAATTAACGAAAAATCTCCGGCATCAACGGGAATTTTTATATATGATAATTTACTAAATATTCGGTAAAATGCTTTATAGAATGATTCGGTAATAAACGACATTTCTCTTTTAATTCTAACGCCATAAACTACATCATAACCGTCTATCCATTTTTTATATAATTCGGGAATAATTTCAGGTGGGTCTTGCAAATCTCCGTCCATTAATACAACTCCATCGCCAGTAAAAATTTCCATTCCACTTATAAATGCTGCCTGAGAACCAAAATTTCTTGAATGTTTTATTCCAATTACATTTGAATCTTTATTGCATATTTCTTCAATAATTTCGTTGCTATTATCCGGCGAGCAATCATTTACAAATATAATTTCATACCTTACTTTTATATCATTAAACATTTTAATTAAGCGTTCGTACATAATTGGAATTGCCTGTGCATCTTTATAACATGCAATAACGCAAGAAATTTTTCTGTTTAATTTTTTATCGTCGTAAGAAGGCAAAATATTTGTTTCGTAATCAATTTCATTTTGCCATTTAATGGTTTGTTTTAATCCATCAACTAAACTGGTTTTACAGCTCCAATTTAAAAGTTCTTTAGCTTTATTTGGGTTTCCATACCAATCTTTTAAATCCCACTTTCTATTATCCATTGAATTCCATTGAGGAATTTCATTAATTTTAAATTCTTTTCGGCACAACTCAATTAGTTCGCCAATTGTTACTTTTTCGCCCGAAGAAATATTAAAAGACTCTCCATATAACTCCGGTGAGATATTTAATGCTGCATCAATAAATGCCTCAATACAATCGTCAATATAAAGGAAATCTCTACTTATATCGGGTGAAACTAATGGCGGGAATTTTTCTTTTCTGATGTTTTCAATTAATCTTGGTATCAATCTATCGGGTTCTTCCCATTTGCCATAAATTGAATATAATCGCAAATTAATTGCAGGAACATTGCAATATTTAGCAAAATATTCAATTAAATAATTTGCTGATGCTTTTGAAACTGCATAATGGCTATTGGGGTCTAATTTTTCGTTTTCTTTGGGGTATGTACAATTAGTACCATATTCGGAACTTGTACCTGCATGAATATAACATTTTACATTTTCGCAAGATTGAAGAATATTTAATGTGCCAATATAATTTGTGTCGTAAATTAAATTTGCATCGGATTGCTTTGAATATGCTCCATAAGCAGCAAAATTAAAAATTGATTTGGGTTTATATTTGTTAAAAGCTGAGCTAACAGAATATTTTGAAGTAATATCGCAATGAATTATATTTTCATAAGGAATATTTAATAATCGAAGTCGCCAAGCTATATCCGAATTGTGAGTAATTGCAAAGTAATCGTTTCTATGTTTGGCTATGCTTTCAATAAAATTTGCTCCAATAAATCCTGTAGCACCAAAAATAAAAATTGGACCTTCTAATTTTTTAATTTTTTCGTCAATTGAAGAGTCTGAATATTTCATACGTTCATTTCTATTAATTTATTTATTTGTAGCACGGAACTCGCTAATTATCATTATCTTGGGTGAAACATTGTTTAATTAAAATTTCTGCAATATTATTTTCATCAAGTCCCGATTGTTTAAGATGAAATTGTTGACTTCCATATTCAGAAGTAGGATATCCTTTAGCATAAAGGGTTTTGAAAAAATCAGTTTTTAGGTTTTTAGTTAAAATGTCGTGAGCAATTTGCTGACCAATGCCACCAATACTAATATGTTCTTCAATAATTAATATTTTTTTTGTATAATTTATACTACTCAAAAACTCCTGATTTAACTCAAGATATGGTATTTTTGTAATATTAAAAACTTCAACATTATCGTGCAAACTAAAATTTTGTATTGCCTCAAATAAATTATTTATTACTGGACCTGAAGCTACAACAGTAATTTTAGGATTTGAGCAATTAGTAAGTTTATTAAAGAATTTATTTGATTGATTTGCAAAATTATTTGGTTTTGAAAGACCAAATCGAAGATAAGCAGGTTTTTTTTCTTCAATAATATTTTTTAAACAAACATCTACATCTTCTTTAAAACAAGGCACATAACAATTCATATTTGGTAGCCCCGATAATATTGCAATATCTTCAATTGCATGATGTGATGACCCCATAATTCCATAACCATAGCCTCCGCCATTACCAACAATATACACAGGTAAATTATGAAAGCAAACATCATTTCTAATTTGTTCCAAACACCTATAAGTGATAAATGGAGCAATACTATAACAAAAAACTTGATACCCCTGATTTGCAATACCGGCAGCAATAGATATCATACTTTGTTCGGCAACGCCAACATTTATAAATCTATCTTTCATAATTTCCTTAACTTCTTCAAGGGCATTAAACCCTAAATCGCCTGTTAAAAAAATAGTTTTTTCGTTTGCAATTGCAATTTCTTTTATTTTTTCTGCAAAAACTCTACGCATTATATTTTTCGTTAATTTCCTGAATTGCTTGTTTATATTGAGTTTCATTCATGGGCCAATAATGCCAATCAATGGTGTTTTCCATAAATGAAACGCCTTTACCTTTAATAGTATTTGCAATTATTAATTTTGGTTTATCATTGTTTGAACTTTTCAAAATATCAATTGATTTAATTATTTCATTAATATCATGTCCATCAGCAATTTCAATTACTTCAAATCCCATTTCTGTCCATTTCTCTTTTTTAGCAGTATCTCCTATTACATCTTCTGTTTTATCAAACCCTTGAATACTATTTTTATCAATTATTGCAATTAAATTATTTAATTTATGTTTTGATGCAAAATGAGCACTTTCCCAAGTAGTTCCTTCGTTGGTATCACCATCCGACATTAAAACATAAACATACGAATTTTCATTTTTCAATTTTTTAGCTTTTGCTATTCCAACGGCTAACGGAAATCCATGACCTAATGAGCCTGTTGCAAAAGGTATGCTATGAAATGAGTTGGGTGCAGGATGTGCCGGCAACTTTGTACTGTCTTTATAATATGTATTTAACTCTTCATTCGATATTTCTCCAATTTCGTTTAAACAGCAATATAATGCAACAGCAGCATGTCCTTTCGATAATAAAAAAATATCATCTTTTGTTTTTTGATTTAAAAATATTGAAATTAAAATATCAATACAACTTAACGAACATCCAATATGACCGGCGTTAGCATTAAAATACATTTCAAGTATTTTTAAACGAAGTTTTTTTTGAATATTTTTAAAGTTGATTTCACTCATAGTAATGGAATTATTTATAATAAAAAATATTTTTACTCTCGAATTTTGGCTTAATATTATTTTTATTTTGTTGCAACTAAGTAATACCCTAAACAATCATCAGTTGAGCCGATATTAAAGATAATTGATAAATGTCCAATTAATAATAAAACAAAAATTAATGGGGCAAAAATAGCAATAAAAGGTGCTAAGATGATAAATTGTAAAAGTAATTTAAAATTTGAGATTTGTAATTTTTTAAATTGTCGAAAATAAATAACGATTATTTTATTTACAATTACTGTAACATCAGTTCCTCTTGGTTTAATATAAACTTTAGTGAAGTTTGAAAATAATATTGATAATGTAGTTTCGGTATATCTATAATAATCATAAGGTATATAGTGATTTCGAGCCGACCAAGGAACTGAAAGAATAATTGTGCCATTTTTTTTCAAAACCCTTTCCATTTCATTAATTAATCTAACCGGATTTTGAGTATGCTCTAAAACTTCAGTGCAAATAATATTGTCAAAATACTCCGAATCAAAAGGAATATCAACTCCATTAAAGTAAGTTATATCTGTCCGTGAATAGTTAAAATTATTTGATTCATCAATATCTAAACCATAATATTTTGTATTTGAACTATCAAGTAAATGCTTAAAAGGAGAATTTCCGCATCCAACATCAAGGATATTATTTTGTAAATATGGTAATTTTTTCTTTAGTTTTGAGTAAATGGTACTAAACTGAAAATCAAAAAAAAGACGTAATAAAAAAATTGATTTATTCAAAATCCCATCCGGAGATATATGTTTTATTGGTTCAAATTTTTCAGCCATTTATAGTAATTTATGTATAAAACTAATATTTTTGTGTTACAAAATTAATATTTTTTTTTAATTTTAGCAGAAATTATTTACATAAAGAGGCTGCCTTAAAAGGCAGCCTCTTTAAAAAGTTGTTTTTATGGTTACTCTATTTCTTTGCTTCGTAAAAGCACATTTTTGGGGAGGTTATTTTTTCCTCTTTTTTAAGGTCTTTAATTGCTTTATCAAGTTCTTTTTTATCAATTCCTGATATTTCGGAAATTTCGCCCAATTTCATTGGTCTTCCACTATCTGATAATAACTTTAATACTTTTTCTTTTGTTTCCATATTATTATATTTTTAGGTTTTATGAAATAATAATGCACATTATTGTAATTTGTTCAATTTTGATAAATAATTTGTTTAATTTATTTATTAAACTCTTCTCTTTTTAAATCTTTCGTTAAATTGTTCTTCGTTATCAATAAATACTTTTACAGGCACTTTAAAAGGTTGTAGTTTTTGTCTGCAATAAGTTTTTAAACTTGTTATAAAATGTTTATTATCAGCGTCTTTAATTAATCGAATTTTTGCGCAAACAATATTTCCTAAAATTGGATTTTTTTCTCCAAAGACAGTTACTTTTAATAACCCGACATTACCATTTATTATTTTTG
>CAZRCF010000084.1:8729-10011 GCA_964598505.1 uncultured Lentimicrobiaceae bacterium
AATATTTTCAAACTCTTGAATAATACTTTCAACTTCTGCCGGATAAACTTTTTCGCCACCAACATTTATAATTTCCGATTTACGACCGTGAATTTTAATGTATTCGCCATCAACTTCAACTTGGTCGCCTGTTTTAAACCAACCATCTTCGGTAAACGGCGATGGAGCATTCAAATACCCAAGCATTGCCGAATCGGCTTTAATTTCTAACAATCCATCAATAACACGAGTTTGATAACCATCACCACCAATTTTTACCCAAAGCGAATTATCGCTTTTCGATTTTGAGCTAAGCACACCTAATTCAATTAATCCATAAGTTTGTTGAAGTTTTACATTAGGAAACACTTTTTTTAACCTTTCGAGAGTTGTTTGTGGCATTGGTTCAGTGCCATAAGTAATTAATTTCAAACTCGATAAATCGTAGTTTTTATATGATTCGCTAATTAGTAATAAATTCAAGAATGAAGGCGAAGCCGGTAGTAATTCTACTTTATGTTTTTCTATAAAAGCACAAATTGTTTCGGGTTGCCTGTCTTTTAAAGTAAGTACTACACCGCCATTTGCAAGAGTGTGAAACATAGTATTTAAGCCGCCCCAATGGTCAAATAGAAGAAAATTTACAGTTCGCAAAGATTTTCGTGGAGTATTGAATTTTTCTAATAATTTCGAGAAATCATGAACTGCCCCTTTTGGCTTACCTGATGTGCCCGATGTAAATAACACAAGTCCTGGTTGTTTGCGTTCTCTTATAGTTTTATATAGAAAATGTTCTCCTTTCCCATTCTTATTTTCAATATTATATTCATCACTTTTTGTATTTACAAAAATTTCTTTTTCAACATCAGCAATTTCATATTTAATATATTCAGAATCTTTAATTGAAGAATTAAATGGCACAATAATGTTTTTGTTATTAATTAAAGCAAACAATAATGCTATGGTGTTTGGAGTAAAATCACTTTTTAAAGAAACTACTTCGCCGGATTGTACATTATTATTCGTTATAAAATCACTAGCAATAATATATTTATTAATTAAATCGTAATAAGTAATTGTAATGCCATTCCAAATTATAGCGGGAAGTTGAGAGTGTTTTTCAAATTTATTTATAAATATTTCCATAAAAAAAATGGTTAAATATTAAGTTGAGTAATTATACCAAAATGAATTATATTCTAATAATAAAAATTTATTCCTTTTATTTTTGTTTTGAAACACCAGACCAAAGGAAAGAACAAGTACAAATATATAAAAAAACACGATAACGAGTAAAAGTAAA
>CAZRCF010000085.1:0-680 GCA_964598505.1 uncultured Lentimicrobiaceae bacterium
TTTTAATTTTCTCAACAATTCCATCGCAAGCCATATCAAGTAGTTCAAAAACTTTTTCAAAATCGGTCATTCTGCCGTAATATGGATCGGGAACGTGAAGGTTTTTCTTTGAATTACACTCATTTAAAATAAAACTTACTTTTTGCAAATCATCTTCATTTCTGCTTGCTTTCTTTACATCTTTCATGTTGTTTAAATCCATCACGTATATTTTATCAAAAATATCAAAGTCTTCTGCTTTAAATAATCTTTGGCGTTTTGCAGAAATATCAACACCATTATTTATACAAACTTCAATAGCTCTTTTATCGGGTGGGTCGCCCAAATGATATTTTTCAAAGCCGCACGAATCAATGATAACATTATTTATTTTGGCTTCTAACAGTTTCTTTTTTAATAAACCTTCAGCAATTGGCGAACGGCAAATATTGCCCAGACAAACCATTAATATTTTCATTTTTTATAATTATTATTTGAGAAAGTATTAGTTTTCATTACATTTGCAATTTAAGAAATAAAATTGAATAAACAATGAATAAAATAATATTAATTACAGGAGCTACAAGCGGAATTGGAAAAGCAACGGCTTTAAAATTTGCCTCTGAAGGATTTAATTTAATTATTACTGGTCGCAGAAGCGAGCTTTTAAAGAAACTCGAAAACGAGTTAGTAGAAAAATA
>CAZRCF010000085.1:690-9993 GCA_964598505.1 uncultured Lentimicrobiaceae bacterium
GAAAAATATTTAGACCCAACAAAAACCAATATTGTAATTATCTTCTCTTCAGATAGATTATTCGTAGTGCCGACTATTGAAAAATTATATAATTTATTAACAAAGCAAAAATATAAAATTGAAGTTTTGTCGTTAAATTTCGATATTCGTAATTTAGAAGAGGTAAACAAAGCTATTAATTCGTTGCCTGATAATTGGAAAAATATTGATATTTTATTAAATAATGCCGGATTGGCAGCAGGTTTAAGCACTATTCAAGAAGGAAATATTGACGACTGGGAACGAATGATTGACACAAATATTAAAGGTTTATTGTATATTACAAAAGCAGTTTCTCCATTAATGATAAAAAGAGGTAAAGGTCATATTGTAAATATTGGCTCTATTGCAGGTAAAGAAGTTTATGCTAATGGAAATGTATATTGTGCAACAAAACACGCTGTAGATGCTCTTAATAAAGCTATGCGAATAGATATGTTGCCATACAATATTAAAGTTACACAAATAGCTCCGGGTGCTGCCGAAACAGAGTTTTCGTTAGTGCGTTTTCATGGCGATACCAAAAAAGCTGAAAGCGTTTACACAGGCTACAAACCACTAAGTGGAAACGATATTGCCGACACAATTTGGTATGTTTGTTCGTTGCCCGAACATGTTAATATTAACGATTTAATTATTGTTCCAATAGCTCAAGCATCTACAGGATATTTTTATAAAAAATAGATATTATGACAGAAGATTTTTTGCATTATCTTTGGCAACATAAACTGTATTATTCCAACGATTTAGTTTTAACAAATGGTGAAAAACTACAAATAATTTCATCAGGAGTAAAAAATACCGATGGCGGTCCCGATTTTTCTAATGCCCGAATTGTTATCGGAAATGTAGAATGGGCTGGTAATATTGAGATACATATAAATGCTTCCGATTGGAAAAAACATAATCACCAAGCAGATGCTGCTTACGATAATGTAATTCTTCATATTGTTTATGAAAATGATTTAATTATTAAAAGAAAATCGGGAGAAGAAATTCCAACTTTCGTACTAAAAAACCGTTTTAACGAAACAATGTTCGAAAGATATTTCGATTTTATAAATGCAAAACGATGGATACCATGCGAATTAATGATTAAAGATATTGAAAGATTTCATTTTGAAATGTGGCTCGAACGTATGCTTATTGAACGATTAGAAACTAAAACAAATAATATTCAAAAACATCTTTCGCAAAATGTAAACAATTGGGAACAAACTTTTTACGAACAAATTGCATCTTCGTTTGGATTTAAAGTTAATTCTGTTGCATTTGAATGTTTAGCAAAATCGTTACCTATTTCAATTATTGGAAAACATAAAAACAGCCTTTTTCAAATTGAAGCACTATTATTTGGACAAGCCGGAATGTTAAATAAAGATTTTAAAGATGAATACCCACAAAAGTTGAAAACAGAATATCAATTTCTTCAAAAAAAATATGATTTAAAGCCTATTTCTTATCAACTTTGGAAATTCTTACGATTACGACCGGCAAATTTTCCAACTATTCGTATTGCACAATTAGCTTCACTTATTCATCAATCATCAGGATTGTTTTCAAAATTGATAAATTCAAATACAATTTTGGAACTAAAATCATATTTTAATATTGAATCATCAGAATATTGGCATCATCATTACTCTTTCGATAAACAATCACGTGTAATTAGCCATTCGCTTGGCGAAACAAGTATAAATTTAATTATAATAAATACCATAATTCCGTTTATGTATTTGTATGGCAAATATTATGATAATGAATCGTTTACAAAAAAATCCCTTTCATTTAATGATTTATTACCAGCCGAAGACAATGTAATTATACGTAACTTCAAACAATTAAGCATTAATACTTCAACTGCATTTCGTAGTCAAGCATTATTGCAAATGAAAAAAGAGTATTGCGACAAAAAACGCTGTTTAGATTGTGCTATTGGAAATTTGTTGATAAAAAAATAAAGGCGACTTTTATATAAACTCGCCTTTATCTATGTTTTGAAAATTTTAAATAATAAATTACAATAACTCAAAAGATCCAATAAAATTATTTATATCAGTTTCGCTAACTTCTTTTTCAATATTCATTTCTACAATTTGATACATACGGTTACCAACTATTATCACTTTTACCACACAATACATATCTTTTTTTGATGCTTTGTATAAAAGACATTTATACGATTTTGACCCTCTATATACCAAAACATCTTTTTGCGAAGTAATAGTAAGTTCAAGACTTTTTACAAATCCTTTCATAGCATTTTTTAATGCATCATCAATAACAAGTGAAGCCATAATTGATTCCGGATAATCATTATATGAAATCATAGATGCTTTTGTTGATGTTTCTTCCGAAAACTGATACATTGTTGATTTCTTTCCATCTTGTAAATCAATAACATTATTCGTTTGTGCAGGAATTTTAGTAAATTGAATTTTAAATTTTCCGGCAATCGACTCAAATTTTTTAATTTTATCGCTTTGAGCTTGAACTAAAGTTATAGTCATTATTGCAATGGCTATAAATGATAACGCTTTTTTTAATTTCATAAGTTTTGTTTTTTTAATTTGTTTTTATTTGTTTTTATATGTTTTTGAATAGTACAATTTGATTTAAAGTAATTCAAATGACTCTATAAATTGGTTAATATCGCTTTCGCTTACATTTTCTTCAGTATTCATTATTACAATTTGGTATAATCTGCTATCAACCAAAATAACTTTTGCAGCAACATACATTTCTTTGCCCGATGATTTGTATAAAATACCTTTGTATGATTTTGAACCTCTTTTAATCCATACAAACTTTTTTGTTCCAATTGTAAGTGATAAGTTGTCGTTAAATCCTTTCATTGCACCTTCTAATGCTTCATCTATAACCAAATTTTTTGCAATTGATTCAGGGTAAGTATTGTAAGAAATCATAAATGCTTTAGTAGCTGTTTCTTCCGAAAAAACATGTATTGTTGATTTTTCCCCTTCTTTTAAATCAATTTCCTGCGTTGATGTTGAAGGAGTTTGAGAAAATTGTATTTTGAATTTTCCTTCAATCGACTCGTATTTTTTTATTTTTTTACTTTGAGCCTGAACTAAAGTTAAAGACAATAATACAATTACGAATAATGATAATGCTTTTTTAAATTTCATAATTTTCAATATTAAATTAATAATTATAAAAAATTAAAATCAATATATACTATTGAAATTAATTGAATTAATTTACAAATATAATACATTAATAGCATAAATGGCAGAAAAATTAAAAAAATATTAATTAATGAAATATTTTTTCTCTAAATATTAATCAGTTTGTTTAATTTTGCATTGTTTAAAATTAATCTAAATAACAATGAAACTTACCGAACTTGCTGAAGGAAAAAGTGGTTTTGTTAATAAAATAATTGGTAGAGGTTCGTACCGAAAACGAATGATGGAATTAGGTTTTGTTTCTGGTACTAAAATTACTGTAATACGCAAAGCACCTTTTAGCGATCCTGTTGAATACGATATAATGGGATCAAGAGTTGCATTAAGAAATTCAGATGCAGAGGGTGTTGAAATTGAAATTGAAAAAAGCATCAGGAAAAATAAAAACACAACTTCCGAAAATATTACAGTTGATAATATTAGTAAGCAAAATAAAAATCTACTGAAAGAGATTAATATAGCAATTATTGGCAATCCAAATAGCGGTAAATCAACTATTTACAATTCAATAACAGGTAAACGCGAAAGGGTTGGCAACTACTCAGGTGTAACTATCGAATCGGTAAATCAAATTATAAAACATTCGGGTTATAACTTAAATATTGTTGATTTACCCGGAGTTTATTCATTAAATTGCATTTCCGATTCTGAAAAATTAGTTCGAGATTATATAATTAACAATCAGCCCGATATAATTATTAATGTTGTTGACGCTGGCAATTTAGAGCGTAACATGTATTTAACAACCGATTTAATTGATATGGATGTTAAAGTTGTTATGGCTTTAAATATGTACGACGAATTTGAAAAAACAGGTAAAAAATTAAATTTTAATGAATTAGGCAAACTAATCGGTATACCAATAATACCAACAGTTGCAAAAGAAAATATTGGAATTTTAAAAATAATTAACACGGTTGTTTCTGTCTATGAAAACATTGATAATACAACTCGCCATATACATATAAATTATGATTATTTTGTTGAGCAATCGATAAAGGAGATTCAAAAACATTTAAAAGTTGAGCAAAATATTAAGTTAAGTCGTGTAATTTCAAGTCGATTTTTGGCTATTAAACTACTTGAAAAAGATAAAGGGAGTGATGTTTTTTTGCAGAACTGTTTAAATTTTGAAGAGATTAAAAACAGCAAATTAACGGAAATAAACAAAATTGAAAAAGAGTATAATAATGATTCGGAAGCTGTTATAACCGATTTGAAATATGGTTTTATATCTGGTGCACTTCGCGAAACTCTTACCCAGTCGGCACTGCCAACTCAAGAACGAAATAAAATTTTTGATAGAATTATTACACATAAATATTTCGGACTACCAATTTTTATTTTTTTAATATGGTTAATGTTTTTTACCACTTTTTCATTAGGAAAATTTCCAATGTCGTGGATTGAAAACGGAGTTGCACTTATTAGTAACTTATTATCAAATAATATGGCTGATGGAATGCTGAAAGATTTGCTTGTTGAGGGAGTTATCAGTGGAGTGGGAGGTGTTATTGTTTTTCTTCCAAACATTTTAATACTTTTTTTCTTTATTGCGTTGATGGAAGGAACTGGTTACATGTCGAGGGCAGTTTTTATTTTAGATAAATCAATGCACAAAATTGGACTTCACGGAAAATCGTTTATTCCTCTTGTAATGGGCTTTGGATGCAATGTTCCGGCAATTATATCTACGCGAATATTAGAAAACAGAAGTGAACGTATGATAACTATGCTTATAAATCCGTTTATTAGTTGCAATGCTCGTTTACCAGTTTATTTACTTTTTATAGGTGCATTTTTCCCTTCAACATCTGCTACAATGTTGTTTTTGGTTTATTTAACCGGTGTTTTATTGGCAATTATTACCGCAATAATTTTACGAAAAACAATTTTTAAAGCAACAGAAACTTCTTATGTAATGGAATTGCCGCCATTTAGAGTCCCTTCTGTATTATCGATGCTAACATATATGTGGGAACGAGCTAAAGAGTATTTGAAAAAAATTGCTGGTGTAATATTAGTTGCATCTGTTATTTTTTGGGCTTTAAGCTATTTTCCTACAAAAAATGAAAGAACAATTAAAGCAAACGAGCAAATAAAAATTCAAGTTGCAAGTTACGATTCGCTTTTATTGAAAATTGATAACAATCAAAAGGATAGTATTTTACAATTAAAACAAAACTATGTAAATGCTACATATTCAAAAATAAAATCATTTCAACGCGAAGATTCATATATTGGTCAATTTGGTCATTTTATTGAGCCTGCAATTAAGCCACTTGGTTTCGATTGGAGAATTGGAATTAGTATTTTGTCAGGTTTAACAGCTAAGGAAATAATTGTTAGCACATTATCGGTACTCTATCAAGCTGATGATAATGACAATCATAATGCAGTAAATCATACACTTATAAGTAAAATTAAAGAGCAAAAATATATTGATGGCGATAAAGCTGGAAAACCAATTTTTACACCATTAATTGCTTTTGTTTTTATGATATTTGTTTCAATTTATTTTCCTTGCATTGGCTCTATTGTGGCTATTAGCAAAGAATCTGGTAGTTGGAAATGGGGAGCTTTTGCAGTTGTTTACACCATGACTTTGGCTTGGATTTTATCATTTATTATTTATCAATTAGGAACATTTTTTGGATTATGATAGTTATTAAAGAACATAGTTTATATTTATATCTACTATTAATTGCAACTTTTGTTGTAATTAGATTGCCATTTATTGGAATTTACATAAGAGTAGTAAATACATTAGTTCACGAAGTTGCCCACGGATTTGTTGCATTAATTACTTCGGGAACGGTATTAAAAATTGAACTTTTTTCCAACTCATCGGGTTCTACTATTTCAAGTTCAAAAAGTAAAATTGGTCAATTTTTAACTGCATTAGCAGGTTATCCGCTATCGGCATTAGCTTGTTATGCCTTGTTTTATTTAATATCAATTAATTATAGTTTTTACATTATTGTATTTTTCTTATGCTTATCGGTTGTGCTTTTGCTTTTATTCGTAAGAAATTTTTATGGAATATTTTGGCTTATTACATTTTCGGCACTTTGTATATTTATGTTAATTTATAAATCTGCAAATATTATCGAAAATGTTTCAATCTTTTTTGCATCAATACTGCTTTGCGAAGCTATTTACACACCATTAGCATTATTTGTTATGTCAGTAAATTCGTCAAAAGATGCCGGTGATGCCGAATTATTGCATAAAATAACTAAAATACCTTCTGTAATTTGGGCTTTAGTGTTCGTTTGTGTAAATTTATATATTGTTTTTCAAATATATTTAACTTTTATAAAATATTAATTCTATGCAAGAAATATTTACTTATATTATTGTATTAGTGTGTTTTGCATTTGCTGTTTTGTACTTTTATAGAAAATATAAACGCATAAAAAATAACAAAAAATCGTGTACCGATTGTACCAATAATTGCGATGGCTGTGCTATTATGAAAATTAAAAATGAAAAAGAAAAATCAGCTTAGATTACAAAATAAGATTAATCAATTAATCTTATTTCTACCTTTTTTGTACTTTTAAGAAAATTTAAGCCTTTTTTATTCCTTAAAATTCATCTGTTCAATAATATATTTAGCATAATTTTGAAATTCATTCCAGTTATTTGACCGTAACATTAAATTGTATTCAATAGGCTTATATTTAGTGTTTTGAATAAAATATGTCCAAAGCTCCTTGCATTTATTTAGTGTATGTTTATCATCAATTTTGCTTTCTCTCATTGTTTGGCTTAATTCATAATAAAAATTGCTAAATTTTATTTTTAAATTATTATTATCTTCTTCGGTTGTGCCTTTTATTTGTGATGGAAGAAATGGATTTATTATAAGTTTTCGCCCTATCATCCAATCGCTTATATTTGGAAATTTCGTTTGTAAATTCTCAAAATCAAGTTTAGAATTAATATCGCCACTATAAATAATTCTATGATTTAATAATTGAGTGCATTTTTCAAATAAATCTAAATGAACATTCCCATCATAAAATTGAACTCCAAAACGCGGATGAATGCAAACAAATTTTAAAGGGAATTGATTTAAAACATCAATTACAGGCATTATTTCTTCAAACGATTTTAATCCAATCCTGATTTTTACCGAAAGTTTGTAATTAGTTTTGCTATAAAATTCATTTAACATTCGCAAAATCATATCAGGATTTGGCAACATACCGGCTCCACGTCGATGTTTTACCACAGGACCAGCCGGACAACCTAAATTCAAATTAAAAGTATCGTAACCAAATTCACTAAGCGATTTTGCCATTACAATAAATTGCTCAGGTTTATTGCCTATTACTTGAGGTATTGGTTTAATAATTTGGTTGTTTTCAGGCAAAAAATCTTTTAAACGTTCCCTTTTTATTGATTTTCCTTCCATTAATGAGATAAAAGGAGTTATTATTTCATCGATATTGTCAAAATGAGACAACCATATATTACGAAATTCAAAATTAGTTAATCCATGCAAAGGAGCCATCCAGAGTTTTGTTGCCATTTTCTACAATTATTTTTTTTAAGATATTTTGTTAGTGGCTTTTACCTTCCATTTTTCAAATTTTCAAATTAATTAATTATCATATTACTATTTTTTCTTTCCACTTTTTAACTTCCCACTTCCATCTCCCCACTTTTTTCTTTTTCTTTTTCCCTTTTTCCTTTCTCACCACTAAGGCACTTAGTTCACTAAGCCTCACTAAGTTATCTTAATTTTCCAAAATACCGCATTATCATATCATCACATCACTTCTAACTTCCTACTTCTAACTTTTTCCTTTTTCCTTTTTACTTTTTACTTTTTCCTTTTTACTTCACACTTTCCACTTCAAAACTCCTGAATTCCATGCATTTTCTGATTAATTAATTCTAAATATATTTCTCTGCCCAACCAAGCATCTGTAGCAGCATAAATTTGTTGAGCTTCATTAAGTTCTTCGTTTTCCCAGTTACTTGTTTGCTGTGCTTTGCTAATTCTTATGCCTAACACACGAGCAGCTAAATTTCTAAGACCGTTTTCTACATATCCACACTCTTTGCTTAATGTTGAAATATCAATTACGTTTAACGATTGAATTTTAAAATCTTTATTAATCTTTTTAACATCATCAGCAGTAGCCATACCTAGTTTTGTAATTTCATTGTTTGAAAGTAAATTTGCAAGATGGCTTGTAATCCCAGTTTTAAACACTCTAAACAACCAAGCTTTATTTGCAGTAGCAAATTGAATTAGAGCTAATCTTTGTTGTACTCCTTTCTGAAAAACCGGTTTCGATTCAGTATCGAAACCTAAAAGCAAGTCCATTGATAAAATTTCATCAACAGCTTCTTTAATTTGTTTTTCATTATCAATTACAATTATTTCTCCTTCAAAAGCCACTAATGGCAATGCGTTTATTTCATTTTTGTGAATTCTTTCATACATAATTCTTAAAATTCTATAACCTCTTTATAAATTTGTTTTTTAAACTTTTTCGATTCAACTAATGTTCGTAAATTTAGTAATGTATTGTAAGGCGTATCCGTAATCATTTTATTTACTATTGCTTTCGGAATTTCACCCGAAGGGTCGTTATGACTTTGGTAAACAACCTTTACTTTGTTTTTTGCAATAGGAATAAGTTCGTAGGAACCAATCATAAAAGTCATTCTAACTTTGCCTTTAATAGGGTAATTACTTTTTATAGCTTTCATTCTAATAATAATAGCTTTTGTTGTTGCATTTTGCGATGCACTATACTGATAAACCATATCGCGATCGCTTACAGGCCAAGGTGCTTTTATTGCAATATAAACGGTTCCTTTATAAATACTTTCTTTAGAAATAATATCTGTTGATATACAATTATAAACCCACGAAGGATAATTACTTATGTCATCAAAAACCGATAATATATCGCTTAAGGTTGAGTTAATAGTTGTTTCGGCTTTAAACTCCTTGTATGCCGACCAACTCAATTTTCTTGTCCATACAGTAATATTGTTTTTATTTAACTCTTGCTCCCATGCCTGAGAA
>CAZRCF010000086.1:0-1447 GCA_964598505.1 uncultured Lentimicrobiaceae bacterium
TCATCATATCGTTTGTTAATAGCCTCTTTAAAAGCATTATAAAGCTTGTCTTTTTCCGAAATTGGAACGTGCCCAATTTCTGTCCAATTACGTTGTAATTCTTTAAGAGCGTTTAAGTTTTCCGACCTGTCGTTGGTAAAAACGTAAGATTTTGCTTTTTCAATTAGCTCTTGTTTAGCATTTAAGTTGCCTATTTCGTTTTCTTGTTGATGAGAAAAATAATTTGATTTTGCAGCAAAAAATTCATCACAAGCACTACGGAAACGTTTCCAAATTAAATCCGAATATTTTTTAGGAACCGCACCGGTTTGTTTCCACTCTTGTTGCAGTTTTAATAATTCTTCAGTTGCTTTTTTCCAATCTTTTCGTTGAGTAATTGACTCAGCTTCAACACATAAATTTATTTTTAAATTATAGTTGTTAAGTTGTTGCTCTTTTATTTTTTGAAGGAAATTTTTCTTGTTTGTGAAAAATTGGTCTAATCCCGATTTAAATCTTGCCCAAATTTCATCGTTTAATTTTTTAGGAGCAGGTCCTAAAGTTTTCCAAACTTTTAAAAGATCTGTAACTTTATCGCTCGAATCGTTCCATTCTTTAATTGAGTTAAAATCAGCCGAAATAAACTCTTCAGCTTGTTCACAAAGAACTAATTTGGCGTTATAGTTATTTTGTAATTCGGTTTGCATCAGTTCGTAAAATTCTTTACGACGATGATTTATTGTATCAGAAGCTGTTTTAAATCGTTCCCAAATCTCCTCTTTTTTCTCATCATTAACAGGTCCAATTTCTTTCCACTCTTCATGATATGTTTGCAATAATTTAAAAGACTTTGCTATTGATGATTCAAGTAGCAACTCTTCTACTTTTTCGCATAATTGCAATTTTTGTTCTAAATTTTTCTTTAAATCAAGTTCTTTTAACTCTTTACTTATTTTAACTTTATCGAAAAATTTTTCAACATAAAAATGATAGTTTTGCCAAAGGTTATTTACTTCACCTTGTGGTATTAAGCCTATTTTTTTCCATTTATCTTGAATATCTTTAAAACTATCATAAGTTTTTTTCAATGGCTCATCCGAATCAATTAGCGTTTTCAGTTCAGCTAAAAGCTGTTTTTTCTCTTCTAAATTAACTGTTTTTTGTTTTTCAACTAATTCAACAATTTGAGCTTTTTTATCTTTATATATTTTAAATGCTTCATTAAAACGAATTTCTATTGGAAGTGGTTCTGGTTTAAAATCTTCTTTTAATCCACCCGTTGCCTCAAACTCTTCAAGAATTGCTTCTTTTTCAGATTTGATGTAATACAGAAACTTGCTTTTAATTGCAGCTATTTTTGCTTTCGATTTTTCAATATTTGTTTCAACTGTTTCTTCTAATAATTCAACCAATTCAGTTAAATTTAAACCTTCTAATATTGAAGGATCAAATTCATCAATATCATCAA
>CAZRCF010000086.1:1547-9881 GCA_964598505.1 uncultured Lentimicrobiaceae bacterium
AGTTTTAGCTTTTACTGTAACTTGCTCTTTTTCTTTTAATGCAGCTTTTGGCTTAGCTGTAATCTTTACAGTAGTTTTTTTAATTGTTTTTTCCACTTTTTGTGGAGCATCGGCATTTTTTTCCTTAGGGCTTGTTTTTTTAGCTTTAGGAACCGTATTAAGTAATTCTTGGTTTTCCATAATTAAATGTTAGAATTGTGTAAACTAATTAGATTTATTCAATAATTTTAGCAAATTTAAAAAAAAAATATTACTTATTATATTTTTTGTTTGAAACTACCTGTTTATTTTCTAATTTACTTTACAATTATTAATTAGTCTAAAGCAAATTTTACTGTGGATCAACATCAATTATAACTCTTATATTTTTATAATCGGGAATTGAGTTAAATTGTTTAATTATATTTTTAAATTGTAGTTTATTATTAGCTGAATTTTGGTTTATATCCAATTTTATTAAAATATCTTTAATGTAATAGTTATTTATCATAGCTATAACTGGATATTCGGGTCCTAAAATCATTTTATTGAATTTTTGTCTCAACATGTTTGCCAAAACTGATGCAGCACTGTTTAATTCATGTGAGTTTTTATGTTTCAACGATAATTTTATTAGTCGAACAAAGGGCGGATATCTAAATTTTTTTCTTTCATCAATTTGACTATTAAACATTTCGCTGTAATTATTAGTAGTTACAAGTTGAAATATTTCATTATTTGGCATAAACGATTGAATAATTACAGTACCTTGTTTTTGTTTTCTGCCGGCACGTCCACTCACTTGTACAAGCATTTGATATGCACGTTCAAATGCTCTAAAATCGGGAAATGAAATCAGGTTGTCGGCATTTAAAACGCCAACAAGTGCAACATTTTCAAAATCTAATCCCTTAGTAACCATTTGAGTACCAACTAATACTTGAATTTTTCTATCCTCAAAATCTTTAATAATTTGTTGGTAGCTATTTTTTGAACGTGTAGAATCGTAATCCATTCGTTTTATAGTAATATCAGGAAAGAAAATTGCCAACTCTTCTTCCACTTTTTCTGTTCCCAAGCCTTTAGTTTCTAATGAAGTGCTTTCACAAACAGGGCATTGCTTAGGAGGAGGAGTGGTATAACCACAATAATGACATTTTAAGGAATCAATTTTTTTATGATATGTAAGTGTAACATCGCATCGAGTGCATTTTGGCGTATAATTGCACTCATTACACTCAATACGAGGCGAAAATCCACGTCGGTTTTGAAATAAAATTACCTGCTCATTATTTTCAAGCGATTCTTTTATTTTTTTTAGTAAAACTGACGAAAATATTGATTTCATCTGCTTTCGCTTTATCTGCTCACGCAAATCAACAAGTGTAATTTCGGGCATAAGTATTCCGCTATAACGCTCTTTTATATGTACAATTTCATATTTGCCTTTAGTAGCGTGCCAATAGCTCTCAATTGAAGGAGTTGCTGAACCTAATAATGTTTTGGCACTATGAAGATTTGCTAAATAAAGTGCGGCATTTCGAGCGTTATACCTTGGTGCCGGATCGTATTGTTTGTATGATGCATCGTGTTCCTCATCGACAATTATAAGACCTAAATTTGAAAAAGGCATAAAAACAGCCGAACGTGCACCTAAAATTATTGGATATTTTTTTAAAGTATTAATTTCGTTATTATTATAATCTAAAACAGCATTCCAAATTTCAACGCGTTCAAATTCGTTAAATCGTGAATGATAAACACCTATTTCAGAGCCAAAATATTCCTGTAAGCGATTAATTATTTGAGTTGTTAAAGCAATTTCGGGCAACAGATATAGTATTTGTTTTCCTTGTTTTAGTACTTTTTCAATAAAATGTATATAAATTTCTGTTTTGCCGCTTCCTGTAACTCCATCAAGCAAAACAATATCTTTATTTTCAAAAGCATTTTCAATTTTACTTATTGTTTCCTTTTGAGGTTCAGTGTATTCAATTTCAGATGCAATTTTATTTGATACAGAGTTTTTCAATCTCGATATTGTTAACTCTTTTGATGAAATTATTTCTTTTTTTGCTAAACTATTTAGCGATGAAATTGAACATTCGGGCAACGATAATAGTTGTGAGCGATTAACACTTTTATTGCAATCTCCATTAACAAGTTTCAAAAAACCCATTAATAAAAGCATCTGTTTGTATGTGCTTTTCTTAGAGTTTAAAGAGTCGAGAAGATTTGAAAGTTCTTTTTCAGAAGATTTATATGGTTCTTGAAGCGAAATTTCAATTTCAATTTTTGGTTTATAAACATCTGCAATTTCTTCCTCTAAAACAATAATCTCTTTTTCTATTAGATTTCTAATTATATGAATTACTTTCTGTTGTCCAATTAATTTTGAAATATCCTGTATTGTTAAAAATATTGATGAGGATAAAGCATTTACAATAGTGAGCTCTTTTTCATTTAAAATTGAAACTTCACCTGTAAAATCGGGGTTGATAGCAATTTTTGTTTCGCTGGCAAGTTTAAAAGCCGCCGGCAAAGCAGCATTCATAATATCGCCCATCGAGCACATATAGTATTCTGCTAACCATTGCCAAAATGCAAATTGTTTTTCGTTAACAATCGGTCGTTCGTCAATTAAACCTAAAATATATTTGGTCTCGTAACCTTGAGGAATATTTTCGTGAACATTAAAAACCAATCCAGAGTATATTTTGTTTCTGCCAAATTGCACTACTACCCTACCTCCAATAACTATTGAATTGTTTAATTCATAAGGTATTCGATAGGTAAAAAAACCAGGCACAGGTATTGGTAAAATTATATCGGCAAAAAGTGTTTTTCTTTCCATTTTATTTTTCAAACCTCAAATTACTGAGATATTCTCTCCATAAATTTTTTAGAATTAACAATGTAGCGAGTATGTTTACCTTTGCCAATTTCACCTTTTTCGTCGTAAGCATTAACCACAAAAATCAATTTTTTTCCTTCTACTTCAATAAGTTTCGACTTACAGATAACTTTCATCCCAATAGGAGTTGCTTTTAGATGTTGAATATTAACTTCAGTTCCAACAGTAATATCGCCTTCATCTAAAAGTTTTGCAACACTTAGTTGAGCAGTATTTTCCATCATTCCAACCATTGCAGGTGTTGCAAAAACCTCAGCCAATCCGGAACCATATTTTGATGCTGTATCTTCTTTTGAAACAATTAGACTTGTTTCAAATTCAATATTTAGTTCTATTTTTGAATTCATATATTTAAAAATTAAAATTTACTTCTTTCACAATTTCAGGATTAAGACTTAAAATAACTGGGCAATTGTAAGCCGCATATTCAATAATTTTTTTATTTTTTTCAGAATAATTATTATCGCGAAAGTGAAAATCGATTATAATTTTACTAACTCTACGTGGCGAATCTGCCATTATTTTTGTAACATCAACTTCTGCACCATCAATATTAAATGAATGATTTTCCGCACTAATACCAATAATTGTTAACATACACGATGCTAATGATGTACACAGCAAATCGGTTGGCGAAAATGCTTCTCCCTTGCCGTGATTATCTAATGGGGCATCGGTAATAACTTCTTTACCGGAAGCAATATGAGTATTTTGAACTCTTAAATTACCTAAATACTTTACTTTTGATGTTGCCATAATTATAAGTTTATAACAAATTTACATTTTTTTTTATTAACTATTTTAATATTTTGCAAATTCGATTTACTAGGCAAATCAAATTAGCGAATAATATGGTACAGTAATTTTTATGTTTTGTGAATTATTTTTTAAATAAAAGGTACAATTTATTAAAAAAACTCGTATTTTTACAAAATAAATTGTTAATTAACATAAGTAAATTATTAATTTTTCGAATAATTGAATATTTATCATAATTTTATAATAATATTTTGTAAATATATTTTCATTAACAAACCCATATACTATTTAAATGTATTCGAAGAGTAAAATATCCAATAGATTGACCATTTTAAGAAATATATTACTGTTAGTAATTCTTTTCTTAATAATTATTGGCATGCAACATTTTACTTATATATATAAGAAAAGCGAAATTGAGCAAAAAATAAACAATCATCTATTAAACACATCTATTTTATTTTCAAATATTTATCAAAATGACAGTTTATTTAATTATGATAATAAAAAACAATTAAATTCTCACATACAATATATTGATTCTGTTTTAAATATAGTTTTCAAAGTAGAGTCTTTAAGAATTGATTTTTGTTATGCAATAATCGACCATAAAACAAGTAATATTGTTTATTCGAGCAATGCAAAATATAATAATGAGCTTGAAAATAGTAAAATGCAAGCAAAATTATTTCAATTTGGCAGAAATATTAACTCAAATATATACTTACATTGTTATGTTAATGATATGCAATTAATTGTTATTAAAAGCATTAGAAGTGTAATTATATTTTCTTTAATTGTATTTGTTTTTTTTACAATCATTTTGCTTTTTAAAATTAAAAGATGGATAAAAGATAAAAACGATTATTTATTAAAAGATGATTTCTTTTATAATATAACTCACGAGTTAAAAACGCCATTATCTACAATTTCATTGGTTTCGGAAATATTTGTTAAGAAAAACTATGAACTACCGATTGAAAAAATTCAAAATTATATTAAAATAATTATCGTTGAAAATTTAAAAATGCGAAATTTGGTTGATAAACTACTAAATATTAGCATTATTGAAAAAAGCGATTTAAGGCTTTCGATAGAGAAAATTGATTTACATGAATTGCTTGAAAAGCAATTAAATGATTATAATTTTTTGCTTAAAAACAAGGATATTGAAACTTTAATTAAACTTGAAGCAAAAAATTCAATTATAAATGGAGACATTTCATATATAAATATTATAATTTCAAATATTATTGATAATGCAATAAAATACTCAGCCGAAAATCCTAAAATTGAAATTATCACAAAATCTGATGATTTAGGTATTACATTATTTATTAAAGATAATGGAATTGGAATTTCAAGAGATTCAACTGAAAAGGTATTTAAGAAATATTATAGAGCCGAAAATGGAAAATCAATTAAAGGTCACGGACTTGGACTTTTTTTCGTGAAACAATTAGTGCTTTTACATAAAGGAACCATAACAATTAAAAGTGAAATAAGTCGAGGTAGTACTTTTGAGATATATTTCCCATTTTAAAACAATATATATTCACAAATAATTTTATATTAAAAAACAATTAAATACTGAGATATGAAAAACGAAAAAACAAAAATTTTATTAGTAGAAGATAATCAAAACTTACGATTAGTTCTGAAAGATTATCTTGAAATGCTTCATTATGAAGTAATTGCATGTAGCGATGGCGAAGAGGGCTCGAGAGTTTTTACAAAAGACAAATATGACTTATGTATTCTCGATATTATGATGCCAGTTAAAGATGGGTTTAATTTAGCTCAAGAAATAAGAAATATTGACAGTAATGTGCCAATAGTTTTCTTAACTGCTCGTACTTTAAAAGAGGACAAAATTAAAGGCTTTAAAATTGGAGCCGATGATTATATTACAAAACCATTTAGCACAGAAGAGCTAAGTTTGAGAATTGAAGCAATTTTAAGAAGAACTAAAGCTCAAAAAACAACTTCAATCCTTGGAGTTCAACAGACATTTAAAATTGGTATTTTTACTTTTGATTATAATGCTTTACAGCTAAAATCGCCAAGTATAAATCGTAGTTTAACTAGAAAAGAGTCGGAATTATTAAAACTACTTTGTACTCATAAAAACGTACTTATTCCTCGTGAAGTAATATTACGTCCTGTTTGGGGCGAAGACGACTATTTTATTGGAAGAAGTATGGATGTGTTTATTACAAAATTACGTAAATATATTAAAGAAGATCCAAATGTTTCAATAAAGAATATTCATGGCTCAGGCTTTAAACTTGAAGTGCTTGGTGAAGACGAAAACATCAATATTCCTCAAGATTAATTTTAGCTATGGTTCCGAATAGAGTTCCGAACTCTTGAAGAGTTCGGAACTCTTTGGTAAATCAAACTTGTTTTTCTACCCATTTACGTGCATTAACAAATGCTTCAATCCAAGGAGAAACTTCATCATTTTTTCTGTTAGGCTCATAATAAGCCCATTGCCAAGGGAACATTGCTCTTTCGGGGTGTGGCATAATAGCCAAATGGCGACCATCATGCGAACAAATTGCGGCAGTGTTATATGCAGAATTATTTGGATTTCCCGGATAAGCTGTGTAACTATATTTAACAGGGATATTATATTCACTTTCATCGTAAGGCAGAATAAATTTACCTTCGCCGTGTGCAACCCAAACCCCAAGTCGGCTGTGTGCAAGCGTTGATAGCATAACAGAATTCGACTCTAAAATTTCTACATTTATAAATCCTGATTCGTATTTATGCGAAGGATTATGAGCCATTACAGGTCGTTTTAGTTGTTGTGGATAGATTAACCCTAATTCAACCATTAATTGGCATCCGTTGCAAATACCTAAACTTAATGTGTCTTCGCGTTTATAGAAATTATCAATAGCCAATTTTGCTTTTGGATTGTATAAAAGTGCTCCAGCCCAACCTTTAGCAGAGCCTAAAACATCAGAATTTGAAAAACCGCCAACAAAAACTATCATATTTACATCTTCTAAATTCTCTCTGCCTGAAATTAAATCGGTAACATGAACATCTTTAACATCGAAGCCTGCAAGCCAAAGTGTGTAAGCAGTTTCGCGATCGCAGTTGTTGCCTTTTTCACGAATAATTGCCGCTTTTATTCCACTATTTTGCTTTCTGTCTCTGTTTAATCCAAAAGATGCCAATGTTCCTTGGAAATCTGACTTAAAACGGAAACGAAGTTCTTGATTTTTATAATTATCGTAACGTTCTAAAGCTAAATTTTCGCCACTTTGATGTCTATCAAGCAAATATGAAGTTTCGAACCAATAATCTCTGTATTCAAACAAATCAAAATTTAATATTTTATTGCCTTTGGTAATTATTAATTTTGGTTGTTTTGTAACTTTAGCAATTTTTTTATACGATATTCCAGCTTTATCAAGGGTTTCAGAAACATGATTGCCTTTTACTTGGATTATAATTGAAGGCTTCTCGCTAAAAAGTATTCTAATAATATCTTTTTCTTCAAAAACAGATAAATCAACATTTAAACCAATATAATTATTTGGGAACATCATTTCAAACAATGTTGTAATTAAACCGCCCGATGAAATATCGTGTCCGGCAAGTATTTCGCCTTTTTCAATAAGTTCCTGTATTGTATTAAAAGCTTTGCTAAAATATTCTGAATCAGTAACATCAGGCACTGAATTACCAATTTTATTATTTATTTGAGCAAAACTACTTCCACCTAATTCAAATTCGCATTTCGAAAAATCAATATAAAGTAATTCTGTATCAGCATCATCAATAAGAGCAGGAGTAATAATTTTTTTCACATCGGTAACTTCAGCTGCAGCAGAAATAATTACAGTTCCGGGCGAAAGTACTTTTTTTCCATCTGGATATTTTTGAGTCATCGAAAGCGAATCTTTTCCGGTTGGAATATTAATTCCTAACTCGCAAGCAAAGTCGCTAACAGCTTTTACTGCCTTATAAAGTCGAGCATCTTCACCTTCATTTTTGCAGGGCCACATCCAATTTGCACTGAGCGAAATACCTTTAAGTTTTTGCTCAAGTGGTGCCCAAATAATATTTGTAAGAGCTTCGGCTATAGATAATCGCGAACCGGCTTCCGGATTGATAATTGCAGATACTGGCGAATGCCCTATTGAAGTAGCAATGCCACGTTCGCCACGAAAATCAATTGTTACAGCACCTAAATTGCTAAGCGGTAATTGTATCGAGCCGCATGCTTGCTGACGAGCAATTTTACCGGTAACTGATCTGTCAACCTTGTTTGTAAGCCAATCTTTACATGCAACAGCTTCAATACGTAGTACTTGTTGTATATATTTATGAATTTCGGAATCTTGATATTCTATTTCCGAATAATTTGTTTCAATAGTATTGTCTTGCATTATTGTTTTGGGAGAACTACCTAATAAATCGGAAATTTCTAATGATAAAGGATAATTCCTCTTATTATCGTGGAAGTTTAATTTATGGTCGTTAGTAGTTTCGCCAACAACATACATAGGTGAGCGTTCACGTTCGGCAATACGATTAATTAAAGCTTCATGTTCTGTGTCAATTAGCAAGCCCATACGTTCCTGCGATTCGTTTCCAAGAATTTCTTTTGCCGAAAGTGTTGGGTCGCCAATTGGGAATTTACTAATATCAAAATCACCACC
>CAZRCF010000087.1:0-7956 GCA_964598505.1 uncultured Lentimicrobiaceae bacterium
AACCTGGTGGAGGAACAGTTGACTGGACAAACCCTTGGGGGGAATATAAATATTCTGACAATATTGAAACTCGTGAAGATGGCGGCACGCCAGGGTTTTTGCAATGTATAAGAACTGCTTTATGTATTGAACTAAAAAATAAAATGAATACTTCCAAAATTCGTGAACGCGAAGAGGAACTTATAGAAATTTGTTTTAACAAAATGCCATTTATTAATGGACTTCACATTTTAGCTGATAATACAAAAAAAAGGCTTGGTATTATTTCATTTTATTTTGATGAAATTCATTATAATATGGTCGTGAAACTTTTAAACGACCGCTATGGCATTCAAGTGCGCGGTGGATGTGCATGTGCGGGCACTTATGGTCATTTTCTATTAGATGTTTCGTACGAACAATCGAAAAAAATTACCGATTTAATAAATAGTGGAGATTTATCTCTTAAACCTGGTTGGATCAGGTTATCTCTTCACCCAACAATGACTAATAATGAATTAAACTTTATTATTGATGCTCTTAACGAAATTTCCTTAAATCATAAAGAATGGTCGAAAGACTATATTTATAACAAAAAAACTAACGAATTTACTCATAAAAACATATTACCAAATTATTATGATAAAATTATGGATAAATGGTTTGAAATTGAAGATGAGTAAACAAAACTACTTAATTATAAAATAAAATAAATGATTAGTACATTAAGACGATTAAGAAACTTTTGTATTAAAATTATTGATTGGGTTCATATTTTTTTTCCAATGATACCTAAAGAAACATTTAGATATGCTTCTACGGGAGGTTTTAATACAATTTTAGATATTTTTTTGTATTTTATTTGCTACAATTTTATTGTTGATAAACATGATATAAATTTATTATTTATAACTGTAAGTCCTCATATTGCAGCCTTTTTAATTGTGTTTCCAATTACTTTTTCTACTGGTTTTATGTTTGCAAAATTTATCACTTTCAGAAAGTCGGAATTAAGAGGTAGAATACAATTATTTAGATATATTATTAGTGTTTCGGGTTCTATATTACTTAACTACATTTTTTTAAAACTTTTTGTAGAACTCTTTTTAATGTGGGCTACAATAGCTAAGATTGCAACTACAATTATAGTAGTTATTTATAGTTATTTTGTGCAACGATATTTTACATTTAAAACAGGTAAATTAAAGAAAGCAAGAGTGTGATTTTCTGTAAAGTAAAGCTAAGTTTATGAGTACTATTTAATAAAATTACACTTTTACAAGTCTAGTGTGACAATGATTATAAAACTATCAATCCATCTTTCATAAAAACAGTTCTATCTGACATTGTAGCCAATTCTTGGTTATGGGTAACAATTACAAATGTTTGTCCCATTTTATCTCTCAAACTAAAAAATAGATTATGAAGTTCGCGAGCATTTTCGGAATCAAGGTTTCCCGAAGGTTCATCTGCAAGCACTACCGAAGGCGAATTAATTAATGCCCGAGCAACAGCAACACGCTGCTGCTCGCCACCCGAAAGTTCTGATGGTTTATGGTCTTTTCTTTCAGACACACCTAAAATCTCGAATAATTTTATTGCTTTTAACTCTGCTTCTTTTTTCGATTTTCCTGCTATTAATGCCGGCATTGCTGCATTTTCGATAGCAGTAAATTCGGGTAATAGATGATGGAACTGAAAAACAAAACCGATATGTAAATTCCTAAAAACAGACATTTTTTTATCATTAAGTTGATAAATTGAAGTATTATCAAACCAGACATTACCTTTGTCAGCTTTATCTAAAGCACCTATTATATGAAGCAATGTTGATTTTCCGGCTCCCGAAGCACCTACAATTGTTGCAATTTCGCCTTTATTAATTTGCAAATCAATACCTTTTAGCACTTTTAGTGAACCATAAGATTTTTCAATTTTTTCAATTCTAATCATATTTTTATATAAGTATTTTTAATTTATTTACCGCAAAGCCTCTGAAACGCTATGTTTCAGAACAATTACCATTAACAATTAACCATTTTTTTATTTAGTATATAATATCATTTTCTATTTGTAAATCTTCGTTTGAATTTAATTCATCATGTTTAACGTAAATTTCTGTTTCAATAACTTGATTAACAGGAATATTTTCGCCTTTAAATTCGGAATCAAAAATCTTACCTCCTTCGCAACGAAGAGTTCGGGCTGGAAATTTTTCTAACATATAAAAATCGTGTGTAGCCATTAAAACTGTACATTGATTTTTGCTTGAAATATCCCTTAAAAGATTAATAAATTCAGCCGAAGTTTCAGGGTCAAGATTACCTGTTGGCTCATCGGCAAGAATAATTTCAGGTTCATTTAACAAAGCTCTTGCAATACAAACTCGCTGCTGTTCGCCACCCGAAAGCTGATTTGGCATTTTAAATCCTTTTGTCCCCAAACCGACACTTTCTAATACAGTTTGAATTCTATCTTGCATTTTAACTTTATCTTTCCATCCGGTTACTTTAAGAACAAACATTAGATTATCATTTACCGACCTATCAAAAAGCAGTTGGAAGTCTTGAAATATAATACCTAATTTTCGTCTTAAAAGTGGTATTTCTTTAGATTTTAAGTTTAATAAATCGAAATCAGCAATATTTGCAACTTCTGCTTTTGCAGGAATATCAGCATAAATAACTTTTAATAAACTCGATTTTCCTTCGCCGGTTTTACCTGTTAAATACACAAACTCACCTCTATTTATTTCAATATCAACTTGAGCTAATACTAAATTGCTTTTTTGAAAAACATCTAATTTCTGAAATTTTATTATAGGTTCCATTATAATTTGACTTTAAAGATTCAAAATTAGAGAAAAATTATGAGTAAAGAAAATAATTATTAAAAATTGATAATTACAATAATGATACGAAACAAGAATTTACAAAAAACTAACTGCTTTAAAAGCCAAACCTAAATTATCAATAATATCGCTTGCTGTTAGCGATTCGAAAGATTGATTATTTTCAACTGCAATATCAGCCGATAAGCCATGAATATAAACACTTAGTTGTGCTGCTTCTTTAACAGAATAACCTTGAGCCAACAATGAAAGTATTATTCCGCTCAAAACATCGCCAGAGCCGGCTGTTGCCATTCCCGTATTACCTGTTGAATTAAAATATATTTCTCCTTCGGGACAACAAATTGCAGTATAAGCTCCTTTTAAAACAACATAAACACTATATTTTAAACAAAATTCACGTAAAAGTTGAAGTTGCTCAAAACTATTGCTTGCTTTTCCTGCAATACGTTCAAACTCTTTTGGATGAGGCGTTAGAATACTATTTTTTGGTAAAAAAGACAACCAAGTTTTATTTTCTGATAATATATTAATTGCATCTGCATCAATTAAAAGCGGACAACTACAATTTTGAATAACATTTTTTAACCCGGTGGCTGTTTCATTATCGGTTCCAATACCGCAACCAATAGCAATTGCATCAAATTTTTGCAAAAACTTCCAATCGATAGATGAAAAATGTGTTTCCGATTCATCAATATTTGCAATAACCTCAGGTATTGATGTTTGCAGAATTGAATAGCCGCATTTTGGAATATGAGTATTTAGCAAACCAACACCCGATTTAATACACGATTTTGATGCTAACACTGCAGCTCCCATCATTCCATATTTTCCGGCAATAAGCAAGGCACTACCATAACTGCCTTTGTGCGAAAAAGTTGCTCTTTTTTTTAACAGTGGAGCTATTTCGGTTATTGTAGTATAATAATTTTTTGTTGAAGTAGTTTGAATGTATTTTTGGTGAATTCCTATTGGTAAAACTTCCCATTGTCCGCAATAAATTGCACTTTCGGCAAATAAAAACGATAATTTCGGAAATTCAAAAGTGTAGGTTTTGTTTGCTTTAAAAATTATATCATTATACTCAAACGGCTTATCGGCAAAAAGTCCTGAAGAAATATCTATGGCTATTTTATAACAATTTATACTATTTATTTTAGTAATAATATCGGCTAATTCGCCATCGATTTTTCTATTTAATCCCGAACCAAAAATTGCATCAATTATAACTAAATTTGAATGTTCTGTAATATCAATTTCGGAACTTTTAGTTATAGTTTTAATATTTGATTTTTTACATTTTTCGAGATTTTTTAATTGAAATAAATTATCTGCACTTGGCTTTATGTTGGATTTTATATACCATGTTGTAGCTTTAAATCCAACTAACGACATTAGTCGAGAAATAATTAGACCATCGCCTCCATTGTTTCCCGAACCGCAAAATATATAAAATTCAGTATCAATATTAAATTCTTTTAAAATACGTTCAAAAACAGCCTCCGAAGCTCGCTCCATTAAACTAATAGACGAAATAGGTTCATTTTCAATTGTGAACTTATCGGCTTCGGTAATTTGTGGAACTGAGAAGATTTTCATAATTTCATTATTTTGAAAGAACTAATTTATAGCTTATTATACCTTGCAAAGTATTCATCAATTTCGGGTCTGAGTTCTATGCCAATTCTTTCAAAAATATCAAGTAAATCATTATAAGCACCTTCTCCCCCCAGAAAATCCCAAAATTCTTCGGCTACTTTTAATTCATTGTCTAAATCTATCATACCTCTCATAGTCCAACGACTGTATGGTTTTGGGTCATAAGGATTATAGGGAATAGCTATTAAAGTTTGAACGTTTGCAGCTGGATTAGCTGCCAAAGTTGTAGCTACCCATTCTAAAAGTGTTCTTTTAAACTCCTTAAAACCACCAGCATTTGGTTTTGCAGTTTTTATATCAAACAAATAAATTGTATCGTCATGTCCAATAATTTTAACATCAACTTTGGTTGGTTTTACTGTTTTCATATCGCCTGATTGACAAACTGCTCTTATTGCTGCTATTTCATCAATTTTATTTGGCGAAATTTCAGCAATTGCGAGGCTATCCATTATATTTTGAATTACCTTATGTGCTTCCGATGAAATTTGTGTGCCTGCTTTTGCTTGCGATGATGCTGATTTGAATTTTGTAGCAGCTAATGTTAAAGCAACTGGTTCAAAAATACTTGTGCCAAAATTTGTATTCAATGAATGTATAAAAGAATATAAAGCCAATCTGTCTTTGCCTAATAATCTTGTATGAAAAGGCATTGAAGCAGGTTCGGGATTATAGCTTTGAAACTTATGTCGTAAACTATTTTTTAAAACTGTTTCAACTTGTTGTATTTGGTTTTTAGTTAGTGGCATTTATAATAGTTGTTAAATTATCACTATAAATTGTGTTAAATTCATCAAATATAGGCATAGTTCGAATTCTAGGTAGTCTTTCAACAGCTTTATATAAAATTCTTTCTTTTTCTTTTGTAGATAAATCTAATAATTCAGGGAATTTTTCTCTTGTTTTATCAATTAAATATGAAATAATTTTTTTAAAATTATTTTCATTGTTAATAATACTATAAAAGTTTGAATATACACTTTTTATTAATACATCTTGCGATTTTATATATTCATCATCATATTCATCATTTGATATTCTAAAATATTGTTCAAATTCTTTTAAATCAACATCTTTATTTAAGAATTTGTAGAACAAGTATAGTATATGATATTTTAATCTATTAAAATCTAAATAATTTTCTTCAATTTCATCTTCAATTAATTTAAAAGAAGCAGTTATAATAAAATAAAGCTCTAAAAAACGTTCATCAAATATTTTATCAATATATTTTAATGTAGTTTGGTCAAAATATCCAGAGACTTTATTAGGAATCAACATTATAGTTGAAAATGTTGATCTTAAAATGTCATCTATTTGTATTATAAAATCTTTATCGATATTATCATTTAGTTCTCCTGATTTCTGTCTTTTATAATAAAATGTTTTGCTTAAAAAAGTAGAATTTTCGAATTTTTCTTGCAGTTCAATTTGAATATTATTAATTGAAATTAAATCTTTAGCATCTAACCCATTTTGTGTGTTTGTTCTTATTGTAATATTTTCATATTCTTTATCTTGTGCAACAATTATTCTAACAGGAATTTTCACTTCCGAATCATTAATATTATTATTTTTAAATACATTGTAAATACTATTTGCAGTTTGGCAACCATTAACTATATTAACAGAATTAATAATAAAATTTCTAGTATTATCTTTAATTTCTTTAGTCGTGATTGTTAAACCATTATTATATAGATGAAATTTTTTTGGTTCATTTATCAAAGTCTCTTCAATTTTTTTATTAATCTCATTAGGGCCTAAATACAAACGAATATTATTTTTAAAAACATCTGGAAATAGTGAACGATTTCCATTTATCGTAGGAGCTATTGCATCTAATAACTCTTTTGCAGTAATATACCCAATTAAATATTTTTTCTCGTCAGCTTCAATAACTTCTTCTTTTTTTACCAATAATGAATATTCATTAGAATTTATTTTTTCATAAATATCATTTAAAAATTCAGATCCTCTAAAAATAATTTCAATGTCTTTTTGATTAAAATAATTTGATAACTCACTTCGTTTGTTATTAATATTTGTTTTCCAGTCTGATTCTAATTTTAATAAATTTTCATTATCTTTATTTGTGTAAAAGACTATTTCTAATTTGTGCTGCAATTTTCCTAATATAGGATCGTCATCTTCAACAATAGAATCAATTAGTTCCTGAACCTTTTTTAGAATTGGTTGACTCTCAGGAAAATCATTACCATTCCAAATAATATTTGGTATTTCTATTAAATTTAAAAATTGCGGCCAATTAATATTATCTGTTTTCTTAGTTTGTATAAAATGAAAAGTAATAATTTTAGCATTATCCTTGATGTAATTTATTATTTCTTCAATTGAATCTTTTACTGTAAAAATTCTATCGTAATTGTTAATTGATATAAAGAAAGCATCACCTCCTTGTGAATGACCTAAAGAAACTTCTTTACCTATCTTTGTATTTGAATTATAAGTTTGACTCGAACAATGCCAAATATGCATTGAATTTGCAAACCATTCAAATTTTAATGATTCCTGCTTATTTCTGTCTTTTTTATCAAAATTTTGATTAATAAATTTATCTAGATTTTTATCTAATAATGGTTTCTTTTGTTTAGCCATATCAATTTCTTTTTAAGTGAAAAATTATCTCCGAATAAGCACCTTTATCTTTTTCAGTGCGATTTAATACAGGTCTTTTATATTGGTTTACAATTTGCATTCCAGCATTTTCGGCAATTGTTGGATACATATTGTATTTATCGTTTGCAACAAGCAAAATATCATAATCGTCAACCATATACTTTTTGCAATTATTTAATACGTCTGAAATTCCTTGTATATAGCTATCTTTTGCTGCTTTGCCTTGCCCCTTATATAAAGGACCTATTTCTAATTCGTCTTTTCGTTCAAAACCAAATAAATCATAAGCATAAGCATGTTGTTCGTGATAATCAATTAAACCAACATAAGGAGGGCTTGAGAAAATACCTTTAATTTTTTGTTTTTCGGCTAAAATAGCAAAATCAGGATTTCTCTTTTTCAGTTCTTCAAATATATTAATTGTTCGGCTATCGCCTGTTAAACATTTTTGAAATGCTGGTTTTCTTAATTTGTCAAATTCTGCTAATCTCTTAATTGTATCTTTTGAGTATGTTTCCCACCATTTTAATATTGAAAATAACGGTTTACACATTTTGCCATGTTTACTGCAATAGTAAGTAGCGGTAACAGGTTCAACCAAAGTTGCCAAATCGGCATGTGTAGTTGCTCTACACGAACGAATTGTTCTACTCAATATAACACTAACAATTTTTTTAGTCTCAATATTTTTAATCTTTTTAATTTCATCAAAAACAAATTGTATTTCCTCTCTTACATGTTGCGTGTACCACTTTCCAAGAAATGAATCCTCATTATCTTGTCTTAATTTAATATTATAATCTTTAACAAGTTTATTGTAAATT
>CAZRCF010000087.1:7966-9853 GCA_964598505.1 uncultured Lentimicrobiaceae bacterium
ACATTTTTTCCTTTTCTTCTCCATATAGCTTCTCGTCAATTTCTTTACGTTTTACCTTATATTTATATTCAGGTACAGGAAAATATTGATTGTTAAAAACGTATAGTTCTTTTAATAATTTTTCTTCAAACTCAATTGTTTTTGAATTTTCAATAAATTTTTTTAATGCAACTGAAATTCTATTAATTTCGGTTTGTATATCAGTAAGATTATGTTTTGTTACTTTACAATTTCCAATTAACGAATTAAAAACAGAAACGTCAATTCCTATTGCATGAATTCCAAGTTCAGCAGATTGTACCATAGTTGTACCACTACCTGAAAATGGATCAAGTAAAATATCTCCTTTTTTAAAATAGATTTCTTTTTTAAATTTATCGGTGTGATTGTCTAAAAAATACTCAACAAGTTGAGGAATAAATTTGCCTTTATAAGGATGTAAGCGATGAACGTGTTTTGTAGTTTCTGCTTCTTTATATTGCTCAAATGAAAGTGCCCAATTCAAATCATATCCTAATTGGTCTTTCCATATATCTTCTTTTGATTTTTTGTAATCTTTGTAATATTCGACAAGGTCTTCTTTTACAATCTGAGTAGAACCATTTTCTCCATATTTTTTAACTCTTCCATATTGAATTAAATATGAAATATTTGAAGTTGTAACATTCTTTTCCAAATATTTAGATGCCCAAACACTGGCTTCTTTTATTGATATTAGTTCTAACATATTTATATGTTTTTCTTTTTTATTAATCATCTGTAAAACAAAACCTAAATTATTAACTAACCTTATTATATTTTATAACAAAATCAATATTTTCTACCTCAACCTATCTGCCGACCTTATTAAACGTTCATCTTTTATAATTCCACGATTTGCTAACCAAATAAAAACTATTGGTAAAACAGCTATAATACTGTAAAAACTATATTTTATTAATACATTGTTGCCCCACTCTTTTTTAATTACAAATTCGGGATAAATAAAGAAAAATAGTGCCATGAAAATAAAAATAAATACAAATAATGCTGCACAAAACTTATTCTGTACCATACGTTTACGATATAAAAATATTGCAATTATTGATAAAAATACTATTATAATTGCTATTAAACCCAAATAATAGGTTTGTGTTAAAATTATACCGTTAGCATCGGTTAACGACCACACCGAATAGCTTACTTTTCCATTTATTAAAGCTAATGGCAAAAACATAATTACTGCATAACATATTGCTGTTAGCAATAGATATAGCGATTGAATTCTTTGTATCATATTATTTAATTTTTTAAATTTATTTTGAAGTAAAAGTATTTCTAACTGTAATATAACCAGGGTATTGCAATGGATAATTGCCGAGCATAATTGTTGGTTTAGCTTTTAGTGCAATACGTGTAGGTGCATTTCCTTGCCCCGAAAGATTTAAAGAAAAATTTATCATTGCATCTTTAGCTCTACCGTTTAAAACTTGAAAAAGATTAAAATTCATATTCATTGGAATTGTAGTAATACCGCCATTTGCAGGAACTGCATAACGTTGATTAATTATTCCTCGAGTCATTTCAATATCATCAATAAGTAATATCCAGTCGAGTGCAGTCATTGCAGCTTGTTTTGGATTTGGGTTTCGTGCTTCTACATTCAAATTAAAACTTAACGGTAAATTTTTCGATAAAAAAGCTGTGGTTAGTTTTGCTATATCGAGAATACTTATTTGATTTACATTTTTAATATTCTGCACATTAACACCGGCAAGTTGAATATTATCGACAGTTTTTAATCGAAAATCGCATTTTGTTAAATTTGTTAACTCTTGTAACTGTTTACAAGAAACAATTGCAAAGGCAAAAACCAATGCAAATAATATAAATTTTTTGTTTTTCATA
>CAZRCF010000088.1:0-2208 GCA_964598505.1 uncultured Lentimicrobiaceae bacterium
TATCTACCTCATTACCGATTTTAATATTGTAGGAGTTTGCATGCCTTTAAAATGGTCTAAATGAAACCCATAATACATTAACATTTCATCTAAAAACCTCGAACGTTCAGTTATTGGAGCTAAAACTTCGCTACATTGCTCAATATTAATATTTAAATAATGAGACAATAACAATCCCGAAGTTTCCGAAAATGTTCTGGATAAATCAATAGGAGTACTTATAAAATATCCATGTTGTATATCAAAATATTTATCTGTTTTACTGTAATTATTTAATGGTTTAATCCCTAAATACAAAGTTAAATTAGCAATAAACCATAAATGAAAATCGGGTATAGGTTTATTTGATTTATCCAAATAAAGTAATGATTTTTTTGTAAAATTATACAAATCTAAATCAAGAGAAGGTTTTGTGATACATTTATGTAAAAGTTCGGCAATAAATAAAAAAATTGAACTTTGAGTTATATTTCCGGCTGTATTTGAATATTGATTAGCTAATGAAATTTCTCTAACTGTAAGCAGTTCCGATCGAACACTTTGCGAAGCTACCACATTCCAAATATTTAAATATTCGAGAAGCGATGATGGGTTTTTCGATTTTTTTGCTCTAATTCCTTTAACCATAAAAGCTCTAACACCTAAATCATTTGTAAGCAAATGAACTATTTGACTTGTGTCTGAGTATTTAATTTTATAAATTAAAATTCCTTCGGTTTTAATTATCATCTATTGAATAAAAAGTATTTTGGTTGCTACTTTTTCTGTACCATCTTCGTTTGACGAAAAGACTAAATAAACACCTGAGTGAACTTTTTTGCCACTAAAATCTTTTCCGTCCCAAATTGCTTGACCTCCTTCCGAAATCGTTTGAAATACTAAAACGCCATTAACGTCTGTAATTTTAATATTAGCATTTGTGGTAAGCCCTTTAATTGCAATATAACCATTATAGCCTGGTTTAACTGGGTTTGGAAAAGCATGAACTTGTTCTTCGTCAATTACATCAACACCCATTGTAGCTCTGCCTCCATAAGAAATAATTCCTTTATCGGTTGCAATAAAAATTTCACCACTTTTTTGATCGATTGAAATACTTATAATTTGATCGGAAAAAAGTGGACTGTTATTTTCTGTAAAATGATTTAATTCTACAGTACCGTCTGGCGACATAACAAATAATCCTGCTTTTGAAGTTCCTATCCACTTTCTATTTGCTCCATCAACTACTATTGAAGTTACATTTTCAAATTCTAATAAATTCTGAACATATCCATCTTGATCAATTAAAATTGTTTGTGGCGCTGGGTTTTCTGTTGAAAAAATATTACTTGGCGTATAAAATACTTTAATGCCTTTATCGGTACCTATCCAAATATCACCATTTAAATCTTGAGCAATACAATTAATTGCATTTGAAGATATTCTGGTATTCAAATTAATATTTAACGATTTTATTTTGTCATCGCTTGTATTAGCCAAAGTATTATTATCGTTAAAAACTATCAACTCATTTTTAGTAGGCAAAACTATCCATTTATAACCTAACGAATCGATAAATAAATTATATAAAATATCGGTGCTGTTTGCATAAGGGCTTAAACTATATGAATACCATTGATTGTTTGGTGTTTTTACTTTTAGCCCCTTATTTGAATACGAGTTAGCAATCCAAAGATTATTATTTCTATCAAAACTTAATCCTGATATTTTGGTTTCACTATTAACAGAATCTAATATCGAATTTTTAGAATTTAATATTGAATTTATTCTACCATTTTTGAATTCAACTAAACCACTCGACCAAGAGCCAACCCAAAAAATTTCAGGTGTTGATGGATTAACTGCAACTGTAATAAAATCAATAAGCCCTAAATCATAAATTTCGGGGTTATTTGCACCGCTAACATATTCCCAATTGTCATTTGAATAATAACTAAAAAAACCTTGAGTATAAGATGATTCCCACCATGTGTTTTTTATGGCGCCTCGAATTGCTACCATAGTTTGGTCGTTGCCCGAAATCTTCCAAACATCATTAGAAATGGGACCATTTATCAGATAGCTGGAAAATTCCCATTGATTTGTATTTCCATTTCTAAAAAGTCCTTTGCTATAATCTCCAATCCATAGATAGCCATCTCTGTCGTATAATGAAAATTGAGGATTCATATAATCAGAATAATTAGCATTGTAGGTATATAAAAA
>CAZRCF010000088.1:2308-9849 GCA_964598505.1 uncultured Lentimicrobiaceae bacterium
TTTTTAACATTTAAAACTACAACTCCAAATCCACATGACAAATATGCAAATATGCTATCGCAAAAAATTGAATTTATTGATTTTCGCCCAACAATTAATTTTCGTTTTATATCGGGCAAATTTATAATTTGACCTCCTTTAATAATATCAACATTAGAATTTGTATAAGCTACCACCAAAGCATCAAGTTTTTCATTATTAGCTATTGTTGAAATGCCAACATCCGAAAGTCCTTCAACTTTTGTTAATCTGCTTAATGAATTATCATCTTTACTTACATACAATAATCCGTTAGGGGTGGCGGCATAAATACGTGTTGAGGTTTCGGCAATACTAATAATTTTATTATAGGGTAATTGATCTCTCCATTGCCCCACAGCTACTTGAGCATTAAGATTATTTATTAATAAAAACGAAATTAGAATTTGCGAAAAAATATATTTCTTCATTTATAATAAGTGTTATTTTACAAAAATAGTATTTCAATTAATGTAAACTTTTAAATCCTAATTTTATTGTGTTTTTATATAACCGATTTTTTAGTAAAAATTAATTAGTGCCTGCAAGAAAACTCTGTGTTTGATAAGAAAACGTCGAATTTGAGGCATTCGTAGCAACAAATTTAGGGCGTTTACTAGTGTAAATAACATAAATTTGTTGCAAGAATAACGAAAAAGTTGGCGTTTTCTTGCGGACACTAATTAGAAGTTTCGCTAATTCAATTTCATATCATTAATAATTGCTTCAAGTCGAATTTTCATTTTTTTGTCAGCATCATCAAATGATTCTTTATTAGCCATTTCGCTTTTTATTCCAAAATAAAATTTAATTTTTGGTTCAGTTCCCGATGGTCTTACTGTTACTTTTGTTCCATCTTGAGTAAAAAACTGAATTACATCAGATTTTGGCAATTTAATATCTTTTGTTTCGCCGGAAATTGGAAATTGAGTCTTTGATAATTTATAATCTCTAATTTCAATAACAGATGAGCCATTAATAGTTTTTGGGGGATTTATTCGGTAATCAACCATTATTTGTTGTATCTCTTCGGCTCCCGATTTTCCTTTTCGCGTTAGCGATACAAGGCTTTCGCAATAGTAACCATATTTAACATAAATTTCAAGTAAAATATCGTACAATGTTTTGCATTGCGAAGCAGCCCATGCAGCAGTTTCGGCTATCATACAACAAGCACTTACAGCATCTTTATCGCGAACAAAATCGCCAACTAAATATCCGTAACTTTCTTCTCCGCCAATAATAAATCTCTTTTTCCCCTCAAATTCTTTAATTTTTTCGGCAATATATTTAAATCCTGTTAATACATCAAAAGATTCAACACTAAAGCTTTCGGCAATATCTTTTAATAAATCCGAAGTAACAATAGTTTTTACAATAAATTCGTTACCTGTAAGTTTATTATTATTTTTCCATTCTCCTAAAACATAGTAAAACAGAATTGATGCTGTTTGATTTCCGTTTAGTAAAATGTATTCACCTTTGTGATTTTTTATTGCAATTCCAACTCTATCGGCATCAGGATCAGTTGCCAAAACTAAATCGGCATTTATTTCTTTAGCTTTAATAATACCTAAATTCAAAGCATCACGTTCTTCTGGGTTTGGCGATTTAACTGTTGGAAATTCTCCATCGGGAACCGACTGCTCCGATACAATTGTTACATTTTTAAATCCAAAAAGTTCAAGTGCTTTTGGCACACACATTATTCCGGAACCGTGAATTGGAGTATAAACAATTTTTAAACTCGAATTTTGTGATATAATATGTGGATTTATTGATAATTCTTTAATTTTTTGCAGATATATTGAATCAATATCGCTTCCTATAATGTGAATTAGCGAAATATGCTTGTTGAAATTTACCATTGATGGAGAGGTAATTTTTTCAACTTCCGAAATTACATTTTTATCGTGTGGAGCAACCAACTGTCCGCCATCATTCCAATAAACTTTGTACCCATTATACTCTTTTGGATTATGCGAAGCTGTAATTACAATTCCGCTATGACATTCTAATTGCCTAACAGCAAAAGAAAGCTCGGGCGTAGGACGAAGTTTATCGAAAAGATAAACTAAAATTCCATTTGCCGATAAAACTTCGGCTGTTACTTGTGCAAAATAACTACTATTATTTCTCGAATCGCAAGCAATTGCAACTTTTATTTGTTGATTTACAAACGATAATTTTAAATAGTTAGCTAACCCCTGAGTTGCCATACCAACTGTATATTTATTCATTCTGTTAGTGCCAACTCCCATTATACCTCTAAGTCCACCGGTGCCAAATTCTAAATTTCGGTAAAACGATTCAACTATTTCGGTTGGATTATTATTAATTAAATCTTGTACCTCATTGCGAGTATCTTTATCAAATTCTGGACTTAGCCATTTTTGAGCTTTTTCTATTATTTTCGAATTACTATTTATCATATCACAAATTTTTATGTGAAAATATATAATAAATATTTATTACACAAATTAAATATGAAAATAATTTGTTTTTTTATTTAATGTTTGCAAAAAAAACTATTAATTTTATTATTAATTGACATTTTTCAGGATGAAAAATATTTTTTGTCGAAACTACCAATTCACACCGATAAATTTACTGTTGAATTTATTGCTAAATTCTGATTTATTAAATTAATATTCGAATAACTTATTGAATGATTTTTAAAATCATTCAATAAAATATATTTTTAATCAAATTATTTATTATTTTTGATGTTTGAAAAGTGATATTTTATTTGTTATAAATATAATTATAAAATATTTTCAAAAAATAAGTTTATCTCTTTTTTAATGTTTATTAAAAAAAATAGTTATGAAAATCAAAATTACATTATTAATCGCATTAGCATTAGTTTTAGTATTAAACATAAATGCTCAAGTTAAAATTGGCGATAACCCTACAGTAATAAATCAAAGTGCAGCACTTGAGGTTTCGAGTACAAATAAAGGAGTGCTTATGCCACGTTTAACAAACACACAAATGCTTGCAATACCTTCACCTGTGGCTGGTCTTGCAATTTATAACACTGATAAGAAAAAACTTTGCGTTTACAATGGAACTGTTTGGGCTTGCACAAATGATCAGTATGGCTGCACCGATTCAAAAGCTTTGAATTACGACTCTTCAGCTACTTATAACAATGGAACTTGTATTTATAATTCTGCCTCGGTTACACCAACATATTCTAATGATTTGTCGGTTACAATACAAGAAACTTCTGGTCTTGCAAAATGGAATAGTTATTTGTACACCCACAATGATAGTGGTGATAAAAATATTTATGCATTAGATACAAATAATGGAAATATTGTTAATACATACCCATTGGGTAATGTTGCTAATGTTGATTGGGAAGAAATTTCACAGGATAACAACTATTTTTATATTGGCGATTTTGGAAACAATGCAAATGGAAACAGAACCGATTTGAGAATTTTAAGAATTGAGAAAACCTCTTTAATAAATAATACTCCGGTTATTGATACTATTAAATTTTCATATTCAAATCAAGTTAGTTTTGCTCCAACAGGTGCAAACAATACCGATTTCGATTGCGAAGCATTTATTGTTTCATCTGATAGTATATTTTTATTTACAAAACAATGGGTTAGTGGCAAAACCAGTTCATATTCTCTATCAAAAACACCAGGAACTCATGTTGCACATTTAAAATCTACTTTAGATGTTCAGGGATTAATTACTGGTGCTACTTATCTCGAAAACAAAAGACTTATTGCTTTTTGTGGCTATAGTAATACTCTGCAACCGTTTATATATTTGCTATACGATTTTAATGGAACAAATTTTTTCAGTATGAATAAAAGAAAAATTAATATTAATCTGCCATTTCATCAAGTTGAAGGAATTGCTACTACAAATGGTTTAAAATACTTTATTTCAAATGAAAAATTTGCTACTTTAAGTATTAATCAAAAATTACATATTATTGATTTAAGTACATTTTTAAATAGTTATTAGTAATTCAAATTTTAGCTTAATATTTTCGAATTATCAGGCTGAGTTTGTCCTGCTATCTTTGTCGTGCTGAGCCTCACGAAGCTCCTATTTTAAAATACATACTTACTTCTACAGGCTCAATGTGTCATTTATTTATAAAAATAATAGTTGTGCGAAGTTTACGAACTTCGCACAACAAAAATACAATGTTTCTACATCTAAGTTGCCCATAATAAGGTTGCATAAGCACCAACAGCTTAGCTGTTTAATCTTTGGCAATAAAACAACAAAAGAATATAAATAGCAGCGTAGCTGCGAAATAGTTTATTTTATTCCATAATCGTGTCAAATTCTTATATTAATTAAAAAAATAGATAGTAAAATATTAAAAAATCAAACTATTTGTTTTTTTTGCCTTATTTTGTATTATATTTGTATGTATTTAGTTCAATTTTATGCTTTATACTTTAAGTTCTATTAAAAATTTTATTGTTTTATAGAATAATCATGGGAAATTTCTACAAAATTTATTCTAATATTAATTTTTTCGGAAAACGAATTTATATTTTTTTATTTATAAGTTTGTTTTTTAATAATGTATATTCTCAATGCAATGTTGATACATTAGTTGCAAATTTTACCTCAACTCAAACTTGTAATACTAAAAGTGTTCATTTTAATGATACTTCAATAATTAATAGCGGAAGTATAACAACCTATTCTTGGGCTTTTGGTGATGGTAATACTTCACTATTGCAAAACCCCGATCATATTTATGCTTCTTATGGAAACTATACTGTAACATTAACCCTAACACATAGCTCGGGGTGTACATCTACATTTTCTACAATTATTGGAGTAACTGCAACTCCCGATGCTCAATTTTCTGCAAATCCTGATAGTGTTTGTCCTGCACAAGCAATTGTTTTTAATAACTTATCAACTGGTGTTGTTTTAATTAATCAATGGTTTTTCAGAGATGGAACAGGCTATAATGATATATCTTCAACTCAAGCAAACCCTTCACATAATTTTTTTACAGCATTAGGTAATGGTTATCAAACATTTAATGTAATGTTAAAAGTTATTGCCCCAAATGGTTGTTTCGATACAATTTCGCACCCGATTGTTATAAAACAAAGTCCATATATTGATTTTATGGAAACCGGTAATTTCAGAAGATGCGAAAACGTTGTTGCTTCAATTACCGATACGGCAGAGATTTTTAATTATTCTGATATTCCAAATATCTCATCATACCTTATAAATTGGGGCGATGGTGGTGGATTAAACCCTATAATTGATCCTTTTACAAGCACTTCAAGCATAAAGCATGTTTATTATGCAGTTGGAAGATACCCAATTGTAATTGAAGCTATAGGAAATAATGGATGTAGTTCTGTTTTTCGCGATACTTTTGATATTATTACAATACCTCTTCCCGAGTTTTCCTCATTACCATATAGCTCGGGGTGTGTTCCATTTCTTGTTTACACAATTAATAATAGCACAGGAATTTCACCAAACACTTTAACATTTATTGATTGGGGTGATAATATTGTTGATACATTACCTTTAGGTGCTCAACCCGGAGATACTTTATGGCATTATTATACAACAACAACTTGTATATTAGGTACCCAGTATCCATTCAATATGCAAATAACAACTCAAAACGAATGTGGAGCTCCTTATAAAAGTTATGGACCAATAAGTGTTTTTGCTCCACCTGAAGCCGGTGTTGATTTGGTAGATGATTCTGTTTGCGTTGGAAACCCTGCAATGTTTTTAAATCTTACTATTCCAAATTTTTGTGCAGCAAACCCTCGTACTTTATATACATGGGATTTTGGTGATTCTACTACACTATCGGTTTGGGCAACAATGATAGATCCTGCACCCGGAACTTCTCATATTTACAATTTACCCGGAATTTATACTGTTATTTTAAGAGCAGAAAATAATTCATTGCCATCAACAGGTTCGCCTGGTTGCGGTAGTTCTGATGATACAATTTTAGTTTATGTTTTTGAAGCTTATGCTGAATTTACTCACGATAGTGTTTGTATAAATGATTCTACTCAATTTATTGATTTATCAACTGCTCCAAGTGGGAATATATCAGCTTGGAACTGGGATTTTGGCGATGGTAGCACATCAACAGAACAAAATCCTAAACATGTTTTTACTTCGCAAGGGCAGTATCGTGTTACTCTTACGGTTTACGATTTTTTAGGTTGTACCGATAGTGTTTCGCATTTTGTTGATGTTGATTCAATATTTTTAACAAATTTCACATATTCAAATACTTGTTCAGGAGACACAACTTTTTTTACAAATTTAACAATATCTAATTCAGATACTATTTCATTATATCAATGGGATTTTGGCGATGGAAGTCCAATAAGTAACATTGAAAACCCTATACATATTTATCAAAATTCAGGTATTTTTAATGTTACATTAGCTGCTTACAATAATAGAGGATGCCATAAAGATAATACTATTGAAATAATTGTTCATCAAAAACCAACTGCTTCATTTTACACCGACACAATTTGCTCGGGATATCAAAAATATTTTTCTGATAATTCAATTGCTCCCGGTGGTTCTATTATTAGTTATTTCTGGACAATGGGCGATACTATAGGAACATGTTATCAGTCCGATACTACTTATATTTACTCAGGAAATGGAACTTATATTGTTAATTTGCAAATTGAAGATGAAAATGGTTGTAGAGATGATACTTCAAGAAGTTTTTTCCTTGGAACATTGCCAATAGCTGATTTTACTTTCGATACGGTATGTTTTCTTACCCAAACAACATTTACAAATACTTCAAGTGAACAGGGCATACCTATTGTTTCTTCTTATTGGAATTTTAACGATGCAACAACTTTGACATTACCCAATATATCAAATACAACACATACATTTAATACATTTTCGGCATTCGATGTTTTGTTGGTTGTAACCAATGCAAATGGCTGTATTGATTCTGTTTTACATACTGTTGCTTTTGATACATTGCCAAATCCATTTTTTTCAGCTACTAATGTTTGTATTGGCGATACTACATTTTTTACCGATTCATCAACCACATCAGGAACAACAATTATTTCAAGAAATTGGGATTTTGGTGATGGAAATTCATCTACAGATATAAATCCTTATCATATATATTCAAATTCAGGAGTATATAATGTAGTTTTATCAATAACTGATAGTAAAGGATGTGTAAACGACACAACAATTTCTGCAAACGTATATGCTTTTCCGTCTCCATCGTTTACTGTTTCTAAGCCTTGCGTTGGACAAACAACTAACTTTTTTCCAAATATTGGAAATCCTTTATATTCTGAATGGAATTGGGATTTTGGTGATGGAGGATTAGATACTATTCAAAATCCTTCTCATGTTTTTTCTGCAATAAGTAGTTATAACGTAGAGCTTTCGGTTACAGATATATTTGGTTGCAAAGGCGATAGCATAATAACAGTTTTAATTAGTCCAATTCCTACATCAAATTTTGCTTTTGATTCGTCTTG
>CAZRCF010000089.1:0-3495 GCA_964598505.1 uncultured Lentimicrobiaceae bacterium
TTCAAATATTTTTTAAAAGCATAATTTAATCATCAAAAATTGAACCAAATAATAATACAAATAATTTGCAAAATGAATTTTCATCTTTAATTAAGGTTATTATAGGTGATAAAAACTAAACAAAAATATTAAATATTTTAATACAGTTAATGTTTAAAATAATGCAGCACAAAAAATCAAACAGAAAAAAATCAAAATAAGTTTGATAATATAAATTTTTTTATACCTCAAATTCCCAATTCATGTGATTAATATCAATTATATAGTTTAACTCTTTCATATCTTAGGTTATACCAAAAATGAATTATATAATAATCCAATAAATACAATTACTTCCTTTTACTTTTGTCTTGAAACACTTGACCGAAGGAAATAACGAGTACAGATAAATTATAAGACAATAAAACGAGTAAAAGCAAAGCAAAAGTTCAAGACTGCACCAAAAAAGCTAAAAAAGCAACCATTTTTACTAAGCGAGCCAAGCAATAAACGGTGTTTAAGTAATTTTTAACAACGTGACGGATTTTGCAGTTTGTTATCTATTAGCATCATAGCACCCACCTCGCTTTAAACGTAAAAATGATTGTTTTTTATTAACGCTTTTTTGCTGAGGTCGGTCTTTTACCATGCACATTATAACAGCTATATGAACACCTTAGAATTATTATACTAATTACAATTTCACTTTGGTATTATTCTATTAATTCCTTGAAATAATTACATTTTTTTCATCATTTCTATGAACATTGATTTATAATATAATCCAATTTGAATTTCATTGTTTTTAATAAATATTGTATTACCTTTAATAACATCTATTTGCGATAATGAAACAATAAATGATTTATGAACTCTAATAAAATCATATTTTGGTAGTTTATGCTCAATTTCGTGTAATTTTTCTCTAATAATATATTTTGATGTTTCAGTAATAATTTTTACATAATTTCCGTAAGCTTTAATATATAAAATAGTATTAATTTTAATAGGATAAAGTGTGTCGTTTTGTTTAATAAGCAATGTGTTGTTATAGTTTTTTTCAATTTTGTTATTAACATCATTCTTATTTAATAAAACGCGATTAACTGCTTTCAAAAATCGTTGTAGTGAAAATGGTTTTAGTAAATAATCAACTACACCATATTGGTATCCATCTAAGGCATATTCTGAGTATGCAGTTGTTAATATAACCTTTGGAGGATTTTCTAAACTTGCTAACATTTCTAAACCTGTAACTTCTGGCATATTTATATCCAAAAACATTATATCAACTTCATTTGAATAAAGAAATGAAAGTGCATCAATAGCATTTGAAAATTTTCCAACTATTTTTATATGCTTAAGATGTTCTAAAAAATTTTCAATTACTCTTATGGCTTTTTTTTCATCATCAACAATAATACATTTTATCATGACAAATCAATAATAAGTTTTACATAAAAAAAGTTAGGCTCTTGTTTAATAATTAAATCATATTTTTCAGGATATAAAAATTCTAATCTTCTTTTCACATTTACTATTCCTTTACCCGAAGATACTGTTAAGCTATTTTTTTTATCTGGAATGCTATTTCTAACTTCAAAAATAATATTATTACCACTAATATTCAAATTAATTTCAACAAAACTTTTACTTTTATTTATACTTATTCCATGTTTAAAGCAATTTTCTACAAAAGTAATTAATATCATTGGGGCAATATTTTTATTATTTATATCACCTTTAATTTTATAATTTATTTTGCGATACTCTTCAAATCTTAGTTTTTCTAAATCTATATAATCTGCTATAAAGTTACACTCTTTTTTTAATGAAACATATTTGTTATCCGAATTATCTAATATATATCTATACATATTAGACATTTTAAGTATTGCTTCTGGTATTTGAGCTGATTTATCTAAAGCTAACGAATATATTGTATTTAAAGTGTTAAAAACAAAATGTGGACTTAATTGATTTTTTAAAAGTTCTAATTCTGATTTTGCTTTATTCATTTCAAGTTCAAGCATTAAAGATTTGGTGTTTTTTTGTTTTTCTTCTTCAAGTTTAAGTTGGTGCTTATATTTAGTACTAATTTTTAAATATTTAATTCCAATATATGACGATCCATAGATTAAAAGGGAAAAAAATCCATTAGTTTCTGTGCCATCATTAAAAATTAAAGATGTTAAATAGTCAATAATAAAACCATATCCAAAAACAACAATTAAAGTTAATAGCCAAAATAAAAAATATTTATTTTTAAGATAAAAAGTTTTAAAAATAAAAGAAAGTCCATAAATTCCTGGCACAACAGGAAGTATAAGTATTAAAATTATTTTGCTACTATAAATTATTGATGGTATTGGTTCGGCAGTTTTATATATAGTAACTATATCTATTAAAAAAATTATTGTCCAAAATATAATATCAAATTTTATGATTGAAAATGTTTTTTTCATTGAATATTTTTTTGCAAAATTAATTCTTTATATGTCTTATGTGAAAAAAATGTGATATATCCATTACATCACTCTATAAATTGAATTTATGTATAAAGATAAAATGGTTATCACAAATATTTATATTTTTTTATATTCAATTTTATTTTTGTAAAAAAAATATTATGAAAAAAAGAATTTTAAACATTTTGTTGATAATTATACTTTCAACATCAGTACATTCACAAATCAATTTACATAAAGCAGCAATTAATGCAAATAAAAACTTGCAAAAAGTGCATCAAACAATTAAAAACGAGCTAAGTGCGAATAATTTTAAATCATTTATTAAACATTTTAATTATGATAAAAATGAACTTACAGAAATTGATTTATGGATAAACAAAGTTAGTAATTTGTTAAAAACTAATACTATAGATAGTGTATTAGTAAATCTTCCAACTTTGGGTTGGAAAGAAACTGAAATGTTAATAAAGAACGGACGTATTGAAGTCTTTTTTTCAAAAAAGGATTCGGTTTTTTTTGAAAGATTAGAACTCCCATTAAGTAAATTAACATTTACAAATGAATTATGGGTTTTTAATAATGTTTCAGAAAAACCTTTAAGCAATATAAACCAAGCAAAAGTCTTAAAAGCTGATTTTAATGTTAAACCAATAATTAATAACCGTTCAGTAATAGTTGAAGCAACATTTAAGATTGATAAAACGAGTATTCAAAATAATATAATTCCATTATATTTTATGCATCCTATTAATCTTATGGAAGCAAAAATAAATTCAAAAGAAATTATTTCAAATGTTGAATTTTGCCAAAACGAAGGGCGGTCGGTATTTGAGTTATTAATTCCAACTATTAATGAAAAAGACAAAAATAAATTTGTTGAATTATACTTTAAATATGAAGTAAATTACCAATTTCATGATTTAGGTAGAAAACCAGTTGGTTTTGTAAAGGATAGAGGTTTTGTTTTGATGGAGTCCGGATGGTGTCCATTTTTTAATATAGATTGGAAAGGGTATCCTTACCAAATTAAGATTGAAATTCCAAA
>CAZRCF010000089.1:3505-4003 GCA_964598505.1 uncultured Lentimicrobiaceae bacterium
GCGGAGGAAATTTAATTAGTCAAAGTAGCTCATCTTTATTTGACACTTATACATATTTATCTAACAAACAAGAGTGTCCATATTTTTTGTGGGGCAATTATGAAATTTCATCATTTATGGTAAATGGTACAGAAATATATGCATGGGTTCCAAAAACTGATAATATTAAAGCAAAGTTGATGGTGGAAAAGTTAAAAGGAATAATTAATATATTTGATAAACTTTTAATACAACCACAGTTGAAAAAACATAATATTGTTGCTGTAACTCGCTTTGGTGGTTATGGAGCAACTGGCAATTTGTTATTACAAGATAGATATTTTTCGGAAGAGGTGTTAAATGATTTTACCACTATTGAATTTCTTGCACATGAGTTATCACATAGCTGGATTTATTCTATTTCTAAAGTATCTGGAGAGTGTGGTGAAAGTTTAGGTGAAGGTTTGGCTACATATATGGGTGCAAAAACAGTAGAAAAGTTATTAGGCGAGCAATTTT
>CAZRCF010000089.1:4013-9810 GCA_964598505.1 uncultured Lentimicrobiaceae bacterium
ACAAATCAAAGTATATATCAAAATGTGTGGATTAATTCAGTTGCCCCCATAAAATTAGATGGAGAAATTCAATTATCAAACAACTATATGTATCGTGCAGTTGCTTATAACAAAAGTGCTTATTTTTTTAAAGAAATTGAAGGTTTAATAGGAGATGATATTTTGTTTAAATCAATTAATAATGTATTAATAAAGAATATTAACAAGGAGTTTTCGTTTAAGGATATTATTGATGAATTAAGTTTAAACACAAAAATTGATGTAAAAAAATATAGCGAAAACTTTCTTAAAACCAATAATCACCCCGATTATAAATTAGAACCAATTGAAGGAAAAGATAGTATGCGTTTTTTAAAAATAATAAATTCAGGTTTAAATTCAGATATTCCTTTTGAAATTGTTGCTTATGATTCGAAAATGAATATTTTAGATAAAAAAACAATAACCCCAAATAGTATAAATTGGCAACAAGTGGCTTTTAATAATGATTTTCCAATTTCAAAAATTATTATTGATCCATTAAAAAAGATACTTCAATACGAATCACATAATGATATTTATCCCGATTATTATTTACCAAAAGAAACACAATTAGAAATTACAAATTCAGTTATTAAGATTTTTCAAATTATAAAAGATGGGAATAAAGATGAATACAGCAAATGTTTAGCCAGTAATCCTAAAAACATTAAAACAGAAAATAGAATCTATTTTCTGTCTAAATTTAAAGCTTTTAATATTAAAATCAAAAATGAACTTGTTGATATTTCGAATTGTAATGACGGAATTGTTCGTGTAATATTCTTAGCAACAATTAATAATGGAAGGAAAACATTTGATTTGTATGGGAAAATGAGTTTAGTTAAAGAAAATGATACATGGAAATTCACAGAAATGCGTCTATAATAATACAACCGACGATTTATTTATTTGATAATAATTTTTAAAATAAAAATTATGAAAAAGTTTAAAAATATTCTATTTATTTTTGTTTTTTTAATTTCAAACATAACTATAACTTCAAATTTATTACTTTCGAGTAATATAGAATCTTTAAAAAAAACTAAAGAATATATAGATACTAATAAAAAAACTTATTTAATTGATACAACAATGGTTAAAGAATATAGTGTCAATAAAGGTTCATTAATTAGTATTAAAAATGCTAATGGTCCTTTATCAATAGAAACATGGGATAAAGATATTATAAAAATAGAAACTACCGTAGTTATAGAAAGTGATATAGAAAGTATAAAAGGTGTATTTAGAAATATTGAAAAAATTCTTTTTAAGTCAGATAAGGAAAAAATTTACATTGACACCAAAAAAATTTACAAACCCCATTCAAATTTATTCCAGAAAGTACTGAGTTTTTTTTATGACAAATTAGAAAAAAATGAAAATGATAATAAAATATTTTATCTTAATAATAACTCAAAAGTAAATCTTAAAAAATTATCTTATGTAATAACATTACCTAAAAACAACCCATTAAGTATTGAAAATTCATATTATGATGTTTTATTACCTGATTTGTCAGAATATTTATCGTTACATTTGTTTGATGCAAATTTAAAAGCAGGTAAAATAAAAAATAATGCTAAAATTAAAATTCAATACGGAAGTGGAAATATTTGTTCCGTTGAGAACATTAAATTATCACTATTTGAAGCAAATCTTATAATTGGAAGAACAAATGATTTAACAGTATATTCAAAATATTCAAAGCTTGATGTTCAAGAAACCAGAAACACTATTATTAAATCGTATAGTGATACTATTATAATAAGGAAAAGCTCAAATATTGAAGGAAAAGCTCAATATTCAAATTTTATTTTAAATGATTTTTTAAATGGCAATTTCAATTTCTTTAGTTGTGATTTTAAAATTGATAGTGCTGTAAATATATTAGCAAAATCAAAATATTCGTATTTTTTAATTTTTAATTTAAAAAATAGCATTAATTTTTTATCAAGTTTTAGCGATGAAATTAATATTGGAATGGTGTGTAAAAACTTTAAAGAAATTGATGTTAAAAGCCAATATTCAAATCTAAACGCTTCGTTTGAAGAAAGTTCAAAATATAAAATCAGCACTAATTTACATTATTGTATTTTTAATTATCATAATAATTCGATTACTCATGCTAATAATTGTAGTGTTATAAAATTAAAAATGTCTTCAGGCAATATAAACTTGAATTAAGAAAGTATTTTTTTAAAATTATCAGCAATATGTTTTTCAATTTTTGATGTAGAAAAACCTTCAACAAGTGGAATAGTTATTACTTGACCTCCTTTAGCAGAAACAATATCGTTGCCGACAACTTCTTCTGGCGAATAATCGTTGCCTTTTACTAAAATATCGGGTTGAATAAATTTAATTAATTTATAAGGAGTATCTTCATCGAAAAGGCAAACTGCATCAACAAAACTTAACGAAGCTAACAATAATGCTCTTGAGTATTCATCATTTATTGGTCGTGTAGTTCCTTTAATTCTTCTAACAGAATTGTCGGAATTTAGTCCAATAATTAAAATATCGCCTAAATCTGCAGCTTTTGAAAGATAATCGATATGTCCGCGATGAAGGATATCAAAACAACCATTTGAAAAAACAACTTTTTTTTCTTTAAATTTCCAAAAAGCAAGTTTTAATTGAAGATTATCTAAAGAAATTATCTTATTTTTAATTATTTCTAATTTTTTCATCTTTTTTACTATTTAATGAAGCCAAAATTAATGACAGAAATCCAACAATTAAAATTAAAACTTCTTGGATACTCCAGCCAACCCAACCGGCAGCAGATCCAAGTGTTTCGGATATTCCATATAAACTTAAAGTACCGGTTATAATTAGCGGATATAAACCAATACCGCCTTGAACAAGCATAAATGCAAATGTTCCAAAAACTAAGCATACGAATGCTACTTTTGGTGATAAATGGGCAAGACCATCGAATGCAAAAAAACAAACATAAGTCATAAAAAAATATGAAAACCAGATAAGTGCTGTATGAAACAAGAATAAATAAGGTCGTTTTAGTTTTCCTACCGAGATAATTCCTTCCCAAAAACCAACAAATACATGCTCTATTTTTAGATAAAGTGATGATTTACGTAGCTTTTTTCGAAGAAACCACCACGCAATAATTATTATAATACAAAAGGCTAAAAAACTATAAAGAGTAAAACTGCCAGCCATAGAACCAAATTTTTCGGTAAAAGGAGCAAATATATTTTTGGTTACATAACCATTAATTCTTTCAAATTCAATTGTAAAAGCAATAAAAAGTAGTATGGCAAATACTAACATATCAATTGCTCGTTCGGTAATTACAACACCAAATGATTTCTGGAATGGAATATTTTCGTATCGCTTTAAAAAAGTGCATCGCAATACTTCTCCTAATCGTGGAACCGCTAAATTTGCAAGATAACCAACCATTACTGCATAAAAAGCATTTATTACTTTAGGCTTGTAATCCATAGTTTCGAGCATAATTACAAAACGTACAGAACGTGCATAATGGCTTAAAACTCCAATTAAAAAAGCTAAAACCAACCACCAATAATTGGCATTTTTGATATAACTAAAAATTTGGTCAATTTCTTCAGGCTTGAGTTTACGAACAAAAATCCATATAAAAAAAACGCCTAATCCCAGAAAAAAGATTACTTTAAATATTAAAAAAGATGTTTTCTTTGTCAAAATATTTTTATTTAAATTTTATTATTTTCGGGAAAAACAACTGATGGAACAAATTTTTTGGCTTCCTCGAAATCCATATATCCATAAGATAAAATAATTACAATATCGTTTACAAGTGCTTTGCGAGCAGCAGGACCATTCATGCAAATTACACCTGTGCCTCTTTCGCCTTTAATAACATAAGTTTCAAGGCGTTCGCCATTGTTAATATTTACAACGTGAACTTTTTCATTTTCAATTAAATTTGCGGCATTCATCAAATCTTCATCAATGGTTATGCTACCTATATATTCGAGATTTGCTTCGGTTACAATTGCTCTGTGTATTTTCGATTTTAAAACTTCTATTTGCATTTTAATCTGTTTTCTTCATAATTAATTTAAAATAATATTGTCTATTAATCTTACTTTTCCTAACCAAACAGCTATACAAGCTATGATTTTTTTATCTGTTTCGATATGATTTATAGGTTGTAAATTTTCAGTATCTGCAATTTCAAAATATTCTAATTTGAATAATGGTTCATTATTAAAAACATTATTTACATATTGTTTTACTACTTCTGCTGAGTTTGTTTTAATTTTTTCTTTTGCAGAAATAAGTGTTTGATATATTAATGGAGCTACTTTTCTTTCGTTTTCCGATAGTCGCATATTACGCGAACTCATAGCTAAACCGTCTTTTTCGCGAACAATTGGACAAGAAATAATTTCAACAGGAATATTTATTTGCTTAGTCATTGCTTTTATTATTTGCATTTGCTGAAAATCTTTTTCCCCAAAATATGCTTTTTGTGGTTTTACAATTTTAAATAATTTACTAACAACAATTGCCACACCTTCGAAATGACCAGGACGAAAAGCTCCTTCCATAACAGTTTCTAATTTCCCAAAATTAAAAGACTCGTGATTATTATCGGGATACATCTCTTTTACAGATGGCATAAAAAGTATATTACAGTATGGATTTATTAATTCCATATCTTTTTCGGGAGTACGAGGATATTTATGCAAATCTTCGGTATTATTAAATTGAATTGGATTTACAAAAATACTACAAACTGTAATAGGATTTTCAATTGACGAATGTTTAATAAGTTCTAAGTGTCCTTGATGTAAAGCGCCCATAGTAGGCACAAAACCGATGCTTTGATTGTCTGTTTTTATTATTTCAATTGCAGAATGGAGTTCCGATATAGTTTTGCAAACCACCATGTTTTAGCACTATTTAGAGTTAATAATTTTAAGTAAGTCTTTCTCAAAACTTATAATAGGAGTTTCAATTATTCTACCAATCTCAATATTATTTTTATAAATAATAAAAGTTGGCACTTTTTCAATTTTTAAATTTGAAATATCAAAATTATCAGCCTTAAATAATCTATCAACACAAATATAAGTAATATCATCCGTTAAAAATGAAAATTTTTCACATACTTTTATAAAACGCGGTAATTGTTCTTTGCTATCGCCACACCACATACCAATTATAATTTTTGCAGAAAAAAAGCTGTTGTTTTCAGTTTTACTTAATGAAATTAAACTGTCAAGTTGCTGAATTACAGATGTGTTTAAATTATAATTGCTATATTCTGTATTATAAATTTCACCAAATAATCCTTGTTTTAGGCTTTCTAAATTAGTAATCCCAATCATAATTTCTGTGCAGCTTTTTTCATCATATAATCTTCTTGGTTCTTGCCCAATTGCATTTTTAACAATAAATACTGTAAAAAAAAGAAAAATCAAGTATCGTTTTCTCATTTTAAAATTATAAATAGTTTGCAAAAATAATATAAAATATTGTAAGTGTTAGTTTTTTTATTAAAAAGAGTTCGGAACTCTAATAGAGTTCCGAACTCTGAGATTTTTACAATTACGGTTAATTTTGTATCTATTTATAATTATTTGTGACTTTTTGCATATTCTGATTTTCCTTTTTCCAGAAAACTTATAAAATTATCAATATCTAAATCATAAGTTTGTGTATCGGTAAGCGGAGTGCCAGTTTCGTCAACTAAAACATAAAAAGGTTGAGCATTGGCATTATATTTTGATCTTTGATAATCAGAATTTTTGTCGCTCAT
>CAZRCF010000090.1:0-9718 GCA_964598505.1 uncultured Lentimicrobiaceae bacterium
TTTTAATGAACCATTTATAAACAGACTTGTGCCTATTTTGGTTAACCAAATGGGACAACAATTTACCGAATTAGCAAGAAATGCCGACTTAATTATAAAAGTTATTGCCGAAGAAGAAGCATCTTTTTTAAGAACTTTGGCACTTGGTATTCAAAAATTTGAAAATTATATTTCAGCAAATTCAACAAAAAAAGAGATTAATGGCGATTTTGCTTTTGAACTTTTTGATACTTATGGCTTCCCGATTGATTTAACCTGCTTAATTGCTTCCGAAAAAGGATATACAGTTGATATGGAAGGTTTTAAAAAAGGATTGGAAGAACAAAAAACTCGTTCAAGGCAAGCAGCCGTTGTTGAAACTGCCGATTGGATAGAAATTAATAATACTAATACCGAAACAAAATTTTTAGGTTATGATTTACTTACTGCTGAAAGTTCAATATTAAAATATCGTAAAATAAAAGCTAAAGATAAAGAGTTTTATCAAATTGTGTTTTCCGAAACTCCATTTTATGCCGAATCGGGTGGACAAATGGGCGATAAAGGTTTTATTATTTCCGGCGAAGAAAAAATTGAAGTTATTGATACCAAAAAAGAAAATAATCTTATAGTTCACATTACACAAAAACTTCCAACCAATGTAAATAATAAGTTTTCTTTAATAGTTGGTATTGAAAACAGAAAATTAACCGAAAACAACCATTCAGCAACGCATTTATTGCATGCAGCTTTACGTCAAGTTGTTGGCAATCACGTTGAGCAAAAAGGTTCGTTTGTAAACAAAGACCGTTTACGTTTCGATTTTTCTCATTTTGCTAAACTTACAGATGAAGAAATTTCAAAAGTAGAAAAAATTGTTAACGAAAAAATACGCGAAAATATTTCATTAACCGAGCATCGTAATATGCCAATTGAAGAAGCTTCGAAACTTGGTGCAATGGCTCTATTTGGTGAAAAATATGGTGATTTTGTTCGAGTAATTAGTTTCGACCCAAAATTTTCAACTGAACTTTGCGGTGGTACTCACGTAAAATCAACAGGACAAATTGGTCTTTTCAGAATTATTTCTGAAAGTGCTATTGCTGCCGGTGTTCGGCGTATTGAAGCTATTACTGCCAGTGTAGCTGAAACTTTTATTAATGAGCAAATCGGAACTTTAAATGAAATTAAAGATTTTCTGAAAAATCCAAAAGATATTTTAAAGTCTATAAAAGATATTTTAGAAACTTCCGAAACAATGAAAAAGCAAATAGAGCAATTTAATCGGGAAAAAGCAGGAAGTTTATCGCTCGAACTTGCCAAAAAAGGTGAATTAATTAACGGAGTAAATTTTATTACAGCAAAAGTCGATTTAGATGCCGCAACTGTAAAAGATCTATCGTTTAAAATGAAATCAGAGGTTGAAAATTTGTTTTTATTACTATTTACCGAAACCGAAGGGAAAGTAGGATTATCAATTATTTTAAGCGATGATTTAGTAAACGAAAAATTTATGGATGCTTCAAAATTAATTCGCGAAATAGCCAAAGAAGTTGATGGTGGGGGCGGCGGACAAAAGTTTTATGCAACAGCCGGTGGCAAAAATCCTGCAGGGATTGAAAAAGCAATTTTGAAAGCTAAATCGTTGATATAAAAAATTCGTTTCCACTTCGTATTAAAATCGGGGTGCGACTCTATGTCGCATCCCTGTATATGTATTTCGTTCAGTGTTTTATATCGACTATAAACCAAGTTATAATTTCAATCATGCTGTTACAAAAGAAAAACCAAATAAATAATTTCTATCTATTTGGTTTTAATGTGAATATTATTTTTTTCTTTTTATTTACTAATAGAATCTTGAAAATCAATTTTATCATAATCCTTTTCAGTAGCTAAAACTCCTTTTTCATCATAAAATTTCCAGGTGCCAACTTTTTTGCCTAATTTGTATTGTCCACTATACATAATTTTTCCCGATTCGTGCCAAACATTTTTTGGTCCATCTTCAATCCCATTAATATAGTATCCTTCGCTCCAAGGATTTCCATTTTCAAACCAAGCCATCCAATGACCTTCACGTTGTGTATTTTTATATGTTCCCTCAATTTTTTTCTTTTTTGATGACCAGTAAATAATCTCTTTTACTAATTCTTTTTTATCACCTTTTTCTTTATAATATCTCTCTAATTGAGGGCTGCCATCAGGATATTTTTCTTCAACAACTTTTGTTAACTCTTGTTTACACGATGAAACTATGCCAATAAATAGACATAGAATAATTGTAATACTTTTAAATTTCATATATTTTTATTTTTTGCTTTTTTCGTATTCTTTATTTAATCCGTTTAATATATCTTTTGTAACATCGAATTTTTCATTTGCAACTATAATTCCTGCACCATAAGTATATCCTAATATAAAATCTGCTTTAAGTTCTAAATTATATCTTTTTGAATAATTTATAATAGAATCGGAAATTTGTCGAGTAATTTCTGCCTCTTTTATAGCAAGTTGCTGAGTATATTGTTCGCTAATGCTAACTATTTCGTTTCTCTCTTTCATTAAGTTTTTTTCAGCATTTTGAGCTTGAGTAGAGTTTATTGAATTGCTTTGCATATTGGTTTGATAATTCTTTACTTTTTCGTCAAACGATTTTTGCTTAGCCATTACTATTGCTTCTAATTTGTCTTTTTCCGACTTAAGAACATCGCGTAAATCTTTCACCATCAAATAGTTTGAAAAAACTGAATCGGTATTTAGATATGCTATTTTTAAACTGTTAGTATTATTAAATGCTGACGAAACAGCACTGTTTTTTGCTGATGAAAAATGAAAATAAAATAAAACAGCTATTGCTAAAAAAAGTGCAATGTTTAATATTGTATTTATTTTACACAAATTACATTTTTTATCTTCATTTGTTTTGCATTTTGTATTTTCCTCAATGTTTTGTGAGGAAATGTTTGTTATTTGATCTTGATTTTCAAAATTACTGTTTTCTTGTTCCATTTTATTTTTAATTAATTACCAAATTCCGACATAAATTTAATTCTAATTATACGTATTTCCTCTTCAGTAAACTCATCTTCTCCTAAATTGTTAATAGCATCTTCAATTGAGTCTGTAGCGGCTTCGTGAAAATATTCATATATATCTTCAACATGATATGGGTCAATATATTCTTCAATATAATAATTCAAATCAATTTTTGTTCCCGAAGAAACTATGCTTTCAATTTCGGTAATTAGTTCTTCGAAACTCAAATTTTTTGCTATTGCTAAATCTTCAAGTGCTATTTTTCGGTCAATACTTTGAATTAAATATACTTTTAAGGCTGATTTATTGACAACAGATTTTACTATTAAATCTTGTGGTCGTTCAATTTCGTTTTGTTCAACATATTGTTTAATAAGCTCCATAAAAGGCTTGCCATATTTTGATGCTTTCCCTTGCCCAACGCCAACAATTTGAGTAATTTCTTCAATTGTTGTAGGATATTGAATGCACATATCTTCAAGCGATGTATCTTGAAAAATAACAAATGGTGGTAATTTTTCTTTTTTCGAAATATCTTTACGAAGATCTTTAAGCAGCGAAAAAAGAACTTTATCTACAGCACCACCTTTTTGTCCTCCACCAATGTCTTCAATCATTATATCATCGTCGTCCGATTCGGTATTAGTATCTTTAGTAAGCATAATCGAAAAAGGTCGTTTTATAAATCTTTCTCCTTTAGCTGTAATTTTTAAAACACCATAATTTTCAATTTCTTTATAAATTAGTTCTTCAATAAGCGATTGACGAATAACTTGATTCCAAAAACGTTCATCGTTATCTGAACCTTCACCAAATTGTTTAAGTTCGTTATGTTTAAATTGTTTTACTGTAGAGGTTGATTTTCCAGTAATTATATTAATTATATGTTTGTCTTTATACTGTTGTTTTGTTGTTTTAATAATTTCTAACGCAAGTTGAACAAAGTCTTTTCCTTCAAATTTTTGTTTTGGATGTAAGCAGTTATCGCAATTACCGCAGTTATCGCCATTATATGCTTCGCCAAAATAATGCAACAGCATAACACGTCGGCATAACGAAGATTCGGCATAAGAAACAGTTTCGGCAATTAATTGTTTCGAAATTTCTTGTTCTGCAACTGGTTTATTTTTATTAAATTTTTCTAATTTTGCTAAGTCTTCATAATCATAAAAAGACACACATAAGCCTTCTCCATCATCTCTTCCAGCTCGACCTGTTTCTTGGTAGTATCCTTCAAGAGTTTTAGGCATATCGTAATGAATTACATATCGAACATCGGGCTTGTCAATTCCCATTCCGAAGGCAATTGTTGCAACAATAACATCAACCTCTTCCATTAAAAACATATCTTGATTTTTCACACGAGTATTTTGGTCTAATCCGGCGTGATAAGGAAGTGCTTTTATATTATTTACTTGCAAAGTAGCCGATAGCTCTTCAACCGATTTTCTGCTCATGCAATAAATTATTCCTGATTTGCCTGCATGATTTCGCATAAATTTTACTATTTCGCGCTCAATATCCTCTTTGCTTTTAGGTTTCTCACGAACTTCATAATATAAATTTTGTCTGTTAAATGATGATTTATACAATGTTGCACTCATCATTCCAAGGTTTTTTTGAATATCGTGTTGTACTTTCGGTGTTGCAGTGGCTGTTAGAGCCATTACAGGCACATTATGACCAATTTCGTCAATAATTGGTCTTATTCTTCTGTATTCTGGTCTAAAATCGTGACCCCATTCTGAAATACAGTGAGCTTCGTCAATTGCATAAAAAGAGATTTTTATCTCTTTAAAAAATTCAACATTCTCTTCTTTTGTTAAAGTTTCGGGTGCTACATATAGTAATTTTGTTTTGCCCGAAGTAAGGTCTTTTTTAACCTCTCTAATTTCTACTTTTGAAAGAGATGAGTTTAATACATGAGCAACTCCTATATCAGAACCATAATTGCGTATTGCATCAACCTGATTTTTCATTAAAGCAATTAATGGGGATATTATTATTGCTGTTCCCTCTAACATTAATGCTGGTAATTGATAACATAATGATTTGCCACCTCCCGTGGGCATAATAACAAATACATCTTTGTTGTCAATTAAGCTCTGGATTACAGCCTCTTGCGTGCCTTTGAAGTTTTCAAATCCAAAATGTAATTTTAATTTTTCGTGTAGTTCTTTAGAATTAATCTTTGCCATTAACTAATTTTTGGTAACATAATTATCAAATGTAATAAAAATAATCTGTTTTGTCAATTATTTATATTAAAAAATATTTTTTTTAAGTTTTGTTGAATAATAAATACAAATTTAATAACATTTTATTCTAAAAAACATATTATCAAAAAAAAAATAAAAAAAACCTTATTATTTTAAAACATAAAATCAACAGAAAAGATATAATCTGTTGATTTTAAACCTACAAAGATATTCAAACTTTGTAGGTTTTTATCTTTATTTATCGGCTTAAATATAATTTTTCGGAATACTAAAAAATATATAAAGCAATATTTTTAATAATTTTCTGCTTTTTCTTCAAAATAAGGCTGCGGATGATCGCACGCAGGGCAGTTTACCAAAGCTTTTGACCCTTCAAACACATAACCGCAATTTCTACAAGCCCATTTAATAGGTTTGTCTTTTTTAAATACTTTGTCTTCTTTAATATTTTTAAGTAGTTTTAAATATCTTTTTTCGTGTTCGGCTTCAACTTGTGCAATAGCTTTATATTTGGTTGCAATTTTGGGAAAACCTTCTTCTGTAGCAATTTTTGCAAATTCAGGATATAAAATTGACCATTCTTCGTTTTCGCCCATAGCTGCTTCGTGTAAATTTTGCTCAGTAGTTCCAATAATTCCAGCAGGATATGTAGCTGTTATTTCAACTGCTCCGCCTTCTAAGAATTTGAAAAACACTTTAGCGTGTTGTTCTTCTTGCATAGCAGTTTCCATAAATAAAGCTGCAATTTGCTCATAACCTTCTTTTTTGGCTTGTTTTGCAAAAAATGTGTATCGGTTTTTTGCTTGCGATTCGCCTGCGAACGATTTTAATAAATTTTTCTCCGTTTGCGTTCCTTTAATTGATTTTTCTTCCATAGTTTTAATTTGTTTTAATGAAACTTAATATAAAAATATTCGTATTATATATTATTTAAAATTATTTATGCAATATTTCAAAGATAATATTTTTTTTAACAATGCAACATGTTTTTTCTGTTTAAAAATATTATTTTTTTTACATTTAATATTTAAAATTCCAATTTTTGTATATTCACAAGACTATAAACAAAAAAACGACACAAATGTTTACTATGGAAAAGCATCATATTATGCTGAAGATTTTTCGGGCAAACAAACAGCTAATGGAGAAATATTTTCCCATAAAATAGTATCTGCAGCTCATCAAACTTGGCCCTTTAATACGATTGTTATAGTTACAAATCTTAAAAATAACAAATCACTAATAGTTAGAATAAATGATAGAGGTCCTTTTATTGATGGTCGGCATATTGATTTATCAAAAAAAGCTGCTGAGAAATTACACTTTATTCGAGAAGGTGTTGTTGATGTTCGTATGGAGATAATAAAATGGGGCGATAATTATAGAAATTTTACAAAAACTAATTCACAAAAGAGTAATAAAGTGATTAGTAATAACAAAAAAATAGTTGTACGAAAAAAGACTAAGAAAGAAATTGAAATAAAAACCGCTTACAATAATATTGATTCTTTAATCGGATATTGTTTACAAGTAGGCTCTTTTAAAAGCAAAAAGAATGCTGAAAAAACATATAAACGCTTAAAATCAATTACTATCGAATGGCTTAGTATTGTTGAAGTTAAAATACATAATGAAATTTATTATAGAGTTTTGTGCGGCATTAAACCTGATATAAATAGTGCTAATGAATTAAAAAGTATTATTGAAAAAGATTTTTCGGGTGCTTTTATAGCAAACTTCTCTTCCATTAAACAAATCACTCAGTAATTTTTATGAAAAATATTAAAAATTTTCAAAAATAAAAATCATTAAAAATATTACCTTTGTTTAAATTGTAATTCCATTTGTACTTTATATTAGTACAATGTTTTATATGTTTTATGAATTGATAACTAAAAAAAATATTAATGTTTTTTTTGAGATTATACCATATTTTTTATTTATAATTTTTTTTTCAATAATTGCATATTACGGGTGGTCTTTTTTCAATAGCAATAGGATTAAACCACAAATTACCATCTGATAATAAGCTAAATACAAATTTGTTTATGTTTTTTCAATATTTTTATTATTGCGTTTGTAGCTATATACTTTCTGTTTTTATGGTCATTATTTTCCAAAATTTTTATAATAGAATCTCATAATATTTTTTGGTTTTTTGCAATAATACCTCTTTCACTTTTTGCGGTTTTTGTCATTTTTATAGCATATATTTTATTGTAAAAATAATAAAATCAATTGAACTTCAACAATAAGCACAAATTGGCGATTATATTATTGATTGTATATTAGTATATTTTCTGCACTTAGGTATTTGGTTTATTCAACCACGACTAAATAAAATAATTAAAGCGGAACAAACGTAACTTACAAAGTCGGCGTGAAAACATTAAAAATTCACAAATTCAACTCTTCTATTACTTGCTTTTCCTTCGTTTGAATTATTATCAGATATAGGTTTTGTTTCACCAAAACCAGAATTTTTTAAACGTGTTCCTGCAATACCCATTTCTATTAACTTATTCATAACAGCTTTAGCTCTATTTTGTGAAAGTATTAAATTAGTTGCTTCGTCGCCATCGCTATCAGTATGTCCTTCAATCGAGAAATTTAACTTAGGGTGATCGTTCATAATTTTTACAATATCATTAATAACACCCATCGATTCGGCTTTAATTGTTGATTTATTAACATCAAAACGAATACCATTAGTAATAATTTTCCCATCGGTTAGTAATTTATCGTATAGCGGAACAGCTCCTTTTGCAATTCTTGTGTTTTTAAAATATCCTTTACTTGCCCCATTAGTTGATTGGTAACCAATTGAAAATCCTGTTGGGTTATAACCAAGATTTGGAATGTTTGCAACTCGGGCATCATCGAGATATATTTTAAGGGCTCTTTTATTAAACGAAATTGCTACATGTCTCCATTTTGAAGTATTATCGTATTTCCCATTAGAAAATCCGGGATAAAAATTTGTTTCAAAGTTTTTACCACCTATACTATTTTTATTTATTCTTATCCATTTTTCACCAATTTTAAATGATTTATCAAGTGTTTTTTGATTTTTATAATCGGCAAAATATATTTGATAATAGCTCGATTTTGATTCAAAATAAGCATCAAATTCAATTGTAAAATCTTCTGGTAAATAGTCTTCTTTGCAATTTTTCATCATTGGAGTAATACCACCACCGCCATTCATATTACATTTAATTGAATATATTACATTCTCGCCATCAAATTTTGCATTTTCAAATTGTCCTTGAATTAAATCCCATTTTGATGGAAATTCTCCGTTTTTTTCATTTAGCAAATTGTCTTCAAATATTATTTCGGTTCCAGCAATAAAATCATATTTTGACCAATTTAGTTCCGGCTTGTTTTCAGTAGTAATATCACTTTGAGGTTCGTTAATTATTACAGGCTCTTCATCTGATTCGGCTATATTTATTTTTATTTTGTCATTTTTTTCCTTAGTTTTAGTCGAATTATCAATTCCATTTTCTACTTTATCAAGCCCTTTATCAATAGTTTTATCTATTTTCTTTTCTGTTCGTTGCTCAACTTTTTTCTTAGTTTTTTTAACTATTTTGTCAAGTTTAATTTGCGCTTCTGCAATAAATACAAAACATAAAATTATGCTTAAACTTAAAATACACTTTTTCATTTTTATTGTTTTATTAATTATTTATTTTTTTGCCAAAGATAACATTTTTATTTTTTTATACCATCTAAGTTTTATTATTTATTGAACTAAGGAATAAATATTGCCAATTTTAATATTAGCTAATTATCCACTAAATACAAATTAATTTAAAAAGATATAATCAAAAATTATTACCTTTGATTTTTGAAAATATAATATTACTATGCAGCAATATATCGATTTATTGAAACATGTTACAGAAAATGGCAACTATAAAAACGACCGTACCGGAACTGGCACATATAGCGTTTTTGGTTATCAAATGAGGTTTGATTTGCAAAAAGGATTTCCTTTGCTTACAACCAAAAAACTTCATTTGCGGTCAATTTTGCACGAATTACTTTGGTTTTTGAAAGGGAGTACAAATATCAAATATCTCAAAGATAACAATGTTTCAATTTGGGACGAATGGGCAGATGAAAATGGTAATTTAGGACCAATTTATGGCTATCAATGGCGAAGTTGGCCCAATTATAATGGCATGCATATCGACCAAATTTCGGAAGTTATCAACCAAATAAAAACTAATCCCGATTCTCGTAGATTATTAGTAAGTGCATGGAATGTTGGTCAGATTAACGAAATGAAATTACCACCATGTCATATTTTATTTCAATTTTATGTTTCAAATGGCGAGTTATCGTGTCAGCTATATCAGCGAAGTGCCGATATTTTCTTGGGAGTTCCTTTTAATATTGCTTCTTATGCAATTTTAACAATGATGATTGCGCAAGTTTGCGATTTGCAAGTGGGCGAATTCATTCACACT
>CAZRCF010000091.1:0-1448 GCA_964598505.1 uncultured Lentimicrobiaceae bacterium
TTATTTCAAAGGATTTATTATTTTTGTAAAATATAGATTAATCTTTTACCGTTTGTAAAATAAATGTTAAACTTAAAAATGAATATTATGAACAATTCGTTATTAAAAGTATCGTTAAAATGGGCAGGAATTTATACCGCTTATTCAATTTTGGTGTTTCTGTTAATGTATGTTTTTACATTCAAACCGGGTATGTTTACAGGCATATTAATGTTTTTGGTTTTAATAGCAGTAACAATATTAATTTTTGTATATTCTAATAAAGAATATGGAAATTCCTATTTGGGCGGTTACATTTCCTATTGGCAATGTTTATTAAATAGTGCTTTAGTTTATGCTTTTGGAACTATTTTTTATAGTTTATTTCAATATATTTTTTATACATTAATCGACCCAAAAGCATTTGATGAGTTAATTCAAATGCAAATTGCTATGATTGATTCAAATCCAAATTTTCCAGCCTCACTAAAAGAAGAGACTTTAATGAAAATATTGGAATTAACTCCACTAAAATTATCATTGTCTCAATTATGGTATATTATTTTTGGAATAGTTTTAGCATTAATAGTATCAATATTTACAAGAAAAAAGAATAATTCGTTCGAAGGAACATTTAAAGAAGTAGAATAATGGATATTTCAGTAATAGTACCACTTTATAACGAAGATGAGTCGCTTCCAGAGCTTTGTGAGTGGATAAAAAAAGTAATGGATGAGCATAAATACAGCTACGAAATTATTTTAGTTGACGATGGAAGTAAAGATAATTCATGGAAAGTAATTGAAACGCTTTCGGCAGAAAACAGTTGCATAAAGGGTATTAAATTTCGTAGGAATTATGGTAAATCGGCTGCATTAAACACAGGTTTTGAAAACGCAACCGGCGATGTAGTAATTACTATGGATGCCGATTTGCAAGATAGCCCCGATGAAATACCGGAATTATACGATATGATTATGAAAGATAATTTTGATGTAGTTTCGGGCTGGAAACGTAAACGCTACGACCCAATTACAAAAACGTTACCAACAAAATTATTTAATTGGGCTGCACGCAAGGTTTCTGGCATCAAACTTCACGACTTTAACTGTGGGCTAAAAGCATATAAAGGCGAAGTTGTCAGTTGTATTGAGGTATATGGTGAAATGCACCGATATATTCCAATAATTGCTAAGTGGAATGGTTTTCCAAATATTGGAGAAAAAGTGGTTCAGCATCGTGCTCGTAAATATGGTGTTACAAAATTTGGGTTTAATCGCTTTATAAATGGCTTCCTCGACTTACTTTCGATAGGATTTGTTACCAAATTCAGCAAAAAACCTATGCACTTCTTTGGCACAATGGGGCTTTTATCGTTTTTAATTGGCGGTTTTATTGCAGTATGGATTATTGCAACAAAAATTATTCAAATTTACACCTAATATTGAATTTGTAATATGCCTAAAAAC
>CAZRCF010000091.1:1458-9564 GCA_964598505.1 uncultured Lentimicrobiaceae bacterium
GTCAAATATTAGAGATGTAACTCAACAACCATTGTTTTATTTGGCTTTAGTTGCAATGATTATTGGCACTCAACTATTTATTGCAGGCTATCTGGCAGAGATGATGTCGAGAAATTCGCCCGATAAAAACAGATATTTGATAGATAAAAAAGTGAATATTTCGGAATAACTTTAATTAAAACACATAGATATTTATATCTTACCACTTACTACATACCACTTATTACTTACTACTTAATACTTCCAACTTTAATATAAAACTAAAAAAACAGACAATGTTAAACAATAAAATCATAGCTTCAATTCAGTCGTCAATTGATGTAAAACAAAAATTGATTTCAAACAGCGAACTAATTGAAACAATTTCAAAAGTTGCTACTGCTTTGGTTTCTGTATATAAAAATGATGGAAAAATATTGTTTTGCGGTAATGGTGGAAGTGCATCTGACGCCCAGCATTTAGCTGCTGAACTTTCGGGGAGGTTTTATTACGATAGACCACCACTATACGCCGAAGCACTTCACGTAAATAGCTCGTTTTTAACGGCAGTTGCTAACGACTATTCGTACAACGAAGTTTATGCTCGAATGGTTAAAGCTGCCGGCAGGAAAGGCGATGCGTTAATTGCTTTTTCTACATCGGGAAATTCCGAAAATATTATTAATGCAATTATTGAAGCCAAAAAAATTGGAATGACTGTTGTTGGATTTACTGGTGAAAATGGTGGTAAAATAAAAAATTTAGTTGATTATCTGATAAATATTCCTTCAAAAGATACTCCCAGAATACAGGAATCGCATATTGTGGTTGGACATATATTGTGTGAAATAATTGAATCTCAAATATTTCCAAAAAGATGATTAAAATACCAGAAAACATTACAAAAGCAACCACACTTTTTCTTGATAGAGATGGTGTAATAAATGTGCGTCGCGTTGGCGAATACATTACAAATATCGATGATTTTATTTTCTTAGATGATGTGCCTCAAGCTATTGCTAAATTAAATGATTTTTTTGGAAGAATTATAATTGTTTCAAATCAGCAAGGCATTGGAAAAAATATAATGACTTTTGATGACCTTGACATTATTCACGATAAAATGGGTGAAGATATTAATAGAGTAGGAGGGCGTATTGATAAAATTTTTGTGGCACCAAATTTAAAATCGGAAAACAATCGAATGCGAAAACCAAATTCAGGTATGGCATTAGCTGCACAAAAATTATTTCCAGAAATTGATTTTGAAAACTCAATAATGGTTGGCGATACACTTAGCGATATGGTTTTTGGTAAACGACTTAAAATGACTACTGTTATTGTTGGTGATGAAAGAGACGAAATTTTCAATAAAACTCACTATGCCGATTATTGTTACAAATCATTAGCTGATTTTGCTGAATATTTATAATTAGGCTCATGTTAATTAATTTACAATCTATAATTTTGCTAAATAATATTTAAACAAAATGAAACATATAAAAAGTATATTCTTAATAGTTCTAATAGCTTTAACAACAATTAGTTGGGCTCAAAAAGATTCAATAAATAGATTTGACTCTAAAGGACAAAAACATGGTATTTGGTTTAAAACTGAAAATGGAAAAACAATCTATGAGGGTCAGTTTAATCATGGATTTCCTTATGGAAAATTTACTTATTATCATGATGATGGAAAAAAAGTTAAAAATGTATCTGAGTTTTTTTCTAATGGAAAAATTTCTAAATCAATATTTTATCACGAAAATGGCAAAATTATTTCAAAAGGAAAATTTGTTGACAAAGTAAAAGATAGTATTTGGGTTTACTTCTCTGATAACGGAACTTTAGTTGCTGAAGAAAATTACAAATTAGGTAAAAAAAATGGTATTTGGAAAACTTATGATTACGAAACTGGAAAAATTATAGAAGAAGTCAACTGGAAAAACGATTTAAAAAATGGCATTTCTAAAAAATACTTTACTGATGGTAAGCCAAGATATGAAATTACTTACATTAAAGACAAAGCTATTGGAAAATATTCGGTATATTACCCTGGAGGACAATTGCTTGAAAATGGTGTTTATAGAAATTCAGTTAAAGATTCAATATCTACAATTTGGAGTATTGATTGCAAAATAATTAGAAAAATTTATTATCAAAAAGGTTTTGTTAATAAAGATTATATTTGGGTTTGGAACGATACTGGTAAAAAAGAAATTTTTATCGACTCGGTTTCCTATTTATATAGAACATTGCGTAATTTCGCTATTATTAATAAAAATGGCACTAAGGTAATTGGAAAAGGTAATTGGGACTACTACTTTAATACTTTTAACGATTTAGGCTTTATGCGTTTTGGTACTGATGTTTTAGGTTCTATTAACTCTGTAAAAAAAGTTGTAAAGTTAGATGATGGAACATATCAAGTGTTTTTTAAGCATGATTTGGAAATGGATATATTTTTAAATGAAGAGGAAATTGGCTATTTAAAGTCGCTTCGCCCTAAGTTGTTTGTTAATAAGTGATTTAGTTATTAAGTTATTTGGTTATTGATGTTTTTTGCAAATAAATAGACAATAAAATAATGAAAAAAGAGCGTGTATTAGTAGCAATGAGTGGTGGTTTAGATAGTTCGGTGGCAGCAATGTTGCTACACGAGCAAGGCTACGAAATTGTTGGTATTACGATGAAGGTTTGGGATTACGAAATTTTAGGCAACGATGCTCCCGATACTGGTTGTTGTAATTTAGATGCTATTAATGATGCACGAACTGTAGCTGTTAATCTTGGCTTTCCACATTATGTGCTTGATTTACGTAGTGAGTTTGAAGAAATTGTAATTTCCGATTTTGTAAGCGAATATTTAAAGGGAAGAACCCCAAATCCTTGCGTTTTGTGTAATACTTATATGAAATGGGATGCTCTTTTACGTAAGGCAGATCAGTTAGATTGCAAATATATTGCAACAGGTCATTACGCTCAAATCCGTTATGAAAGCGATAGATATATACTTTTTAAAGGTGCCGATACAAATAAAGACCAATCTTATGTGCTTTGGAATTTATCGCAAGAAAAATTAGCCAGAACATTGCTCCCTTTAGGAAAATTTTCGAAACCACAAATTAAAGAAATGGCTGCCAAACGTGGTTACGAAAAAATTGCTAATAAACGCGAAAGTTTCGATATTTGCTTTATACCTGATAATGATTATAGGAGTTTTTTACGAAAAAAAATCCCCAATATTGAAAATATCGTTGGTGAAGGCGATTTTGTAAATTCCGATGGTAAATATTTGGGAAAACATAAAGGATTTCCATTTTACACAATTGGTCAGCGAAAGGGTTTAAATATTGCTATGGGTATTCCATATTATGTAACAAAAATTGATGCAATCGACAATATTATTACATTAGGACCAAAAGAAGAACTTGAAGGGCAAACAATGTTTCTGAAAGATATTAATTTAATAAAATATGATAAATTGCCTGCTGATTTTAAAGCATTAGTGAAAATCCGTTACAAAGACGCCGGAAGTTATGCTATTGTAAATCAGAATAAAAATAGCATTGAAGTAAAGTTTACACTACCGGTAAGTGCAATATCACCAGGGCAATCATCTGTAATATACCAAGATGATGATGTTGTTGCCGGTGGTATTATTAATTTTGAATTAAAATAAAATTTTATCAATAAAATATTAATTATGAAGTTTATTAAAGTGCTTTTAATTTTCTGTTACCTCATAATAAGTCAGTTAACAATTTTTTCTCAAACAGCACCAAGTAAGTATTGGGTTCAGTTTAAGGATAAAAATAATTCAACTTATTCAGTTTCAAATCCTCTTGAGTTTTTATCGCAACGAGCTATTGATAGGAGGAAGGCAATGAATATTTCAATTACTGAGCAAGATTTTCCTGTAAACTCAACATATCTTGATAGTATTTCAAACTCTGGCGGAATTATTTTAACAACATCTCGTTGGCATAACGGTGCAACATTTTATACTAATGATACAAATATAGCAAAACGCATATTGGCAATGTCTTTTGTTGTTCAAGTTCAAAAAACAGCTAGTATTAAGAAAAATAGAATACCAATTAATACTAACTCTAATTTCTCAGTATTTAAAGAAATAAATAAAACACTGTCATCAAATAAAGAGCAACTTGATTTTATAAACAAAGAGAGAGAAAATCCAATTTCAAGCTATAATTATGGAGCAGCCTACCAACAAAATAATATGATAAATGTTGATTACCTTCATCAATTAGGTTATTCGGGAAAAGGAATGTTGATTGCTGTTCTCGATGCAGGTTTCAGAAAAGTTGATGTTTTGCCAGCTTTTGATAGCTTGTGGGCAAATAATCAAATTGTTGGTTATAAAGATTTTGTAAACCCCAATGATATATTTTTTGACCAAAGTACTCATGGTATGATGGTTTTATCGATAATCAGTGGTCAAATACCGGGTTCATTAGTAGGAACAGCACCAAAAGCATCATATTTATTATTACGTTCCGAAGATTCAGGTTCGGAATTAATGATAGAAGAAGATAATTGGGTTGCAGCTATTGAATATGCTGATAGTTGTGGAGCAGATGTTGTTAATTCATCTTTAGGTTATACTAAATTTGACGACTCACTACAAGTTAGAACTTATGCCGATATGACTGGTAAAAAAAGTAGAGCATCGCAAGCAGCTACTTTTGCAATTCATAAAGGAATTATTGTATGTAATAGTGCAGGGAATTCAGCGGAACAAACTTGGCATTATATAGGTGCTCCAGCTGATGCCAATGGTATTTTAACTGTTGGAGCTGTAAATTATTTAAGAAATTATGCAACATTTTCATCAGTTGGACCATCTGCTGATGGCAGAGTTAAACCCGATATTGCTGCAATGGGTGAAGCTACTTTTGTTCAAAACGAAAGTGGATCGGTAATTTCAGGAAATGGAACTTCATTTTCTTGTCCCGTTATAACGGGGGCTGTGGCTTGTTTGTGGCAGGCATTTCCCAATTGTTCAAATTTTGATATTATGGATGCAATTCGCAAAAGTGCTGATAAGTATTACAATCCTGATACTTTAACTGGTTATGGTATTCCTGATTTTAAATTAGCTTATGAATTTTTAATGCATAAAAATTTCAAATTAGAGTCAAATATTTCCACCTTTCCAAATCCATTTCATAGTGAATTAAATATTATTATTGATTGTGATTATCGTACTGATGGTCATATATTTATCTACGATATTAAAGGTAAATTAATATTTAATACCTCAATAAATGACTTACAAATAGGAAATAATAAAATTACAATAAACAATACAGATGTTCTAAATAATGGAATATATATATTGAAAATTGTAACAAATAAAAATGTTTTCTCATCGAAAATTATTAAAAGTTAGTTTAAAATATTGATTTATATATACTGATAATCGAATTAATACAAAAAGCCAAATAGCCAAAGTGGAATTTTATTTCCAAATCCATATTCAATATCATCTAATGCTGTGTATGAATTATTTATGTTTTTAATTTGCTTTTTGTTTTTGTTTTTTCCACCAATTTCAAAAGTGTATTTTTTGTCTATTACAAAATCACTTTCTACTGATAACTCAATGTTGTATTTATTCCGTAATTGATTTGAAAAAAATGTTTCTCTTGCATTACCAATATCAGTTTTATCTCCTCTAAGAGCATACATTAAATTTGTATTTTCTAAATAAAGTTTATCGGGTTTTTGTAATATTGTAATCCCATTTGCATCTTTGTACATAGAATAAATAATATGTGCTTCGTTCAAATAGAAAATATATGTAAGCATTGTTTGCCTATTTATTCCAATACGTTCGCTAAGTTTTGTAATATTTGGAATAAAAGGAACCGATTCGGAAATTATTAGTAATAACTGTTTTAATTTAACAATGTACGAAATATCAACTTTTCTTAACAAAGGTAATTCTATTTCTAAAATCATATTTATTATTTCTTCAATACGAGTATAATACAAATCAATCTCTTCATTAAAAAATGGATAATAACCATTTTTTAAGTAATTTGAAAAATATTTTAATGGTTTAATCTGAGATACAATGCTTTGGGATATTTCATAATGATTTTCAATTAATTCGCTTAATGAGTAAATTATAAAATTTGTATTATTTTGCATATTCAAATACTCGCGAAATGATAACCCTTGCATTGAATAAATAATAGCCCTACGACTTAAATCGGCTCTTGTATTTAATATTTCTAACAGTGATGAACCCGTAAATACTACTTTTAACTCAGGATAATCGTCATATATGTTTTTAACTTCAATTGACCATTGAGAATATTTATGAACTTCATCTAAAAAAAGATATTTTCCACCTTTTTTTACAAAACTATCTACCAAATCGATTAATTTATTTTCGCTAAACCAGATATTGTCTAAACTAACGTATAGAACCGAATCAATTTCAATAGTATAATTGAGTTTAATATATTGTAAAAGCAAAGTAGTTTTGCCAACACCCCTTGCTCCTTTAATTCCAATTAATCGCGCATTCCAGTTTATTTCGTTAATTATACTTCGAGTAAAATCAGTCTGAATTTGAGCTATCTTTTTCCTGAATTTTTCAAAAAGTTGTTCCATATTTTAATTTTTTACAATGCAAATATACAACATATTGTTTGTTATAGCAAACAATATATTTAATATTTTGGTTGTTAAAGTAAACAAAATGTGATTTATTAAAATTTTAGACTATTTTAATCTTAAAAATTTTAGTAAAGACTTCATTTTTATTATTTCTAATATCTTGATTAATAATGCATTATATTAAAATGAATTTAAAACTAAATTTATTTGTTAATAATGTTACTAAATTGTAATTTTACAAACTAAACTAAAAACAAATAAAATGAAAAAAATTACAATTTTATTTTTGCTAACTTTTGCAATAGCTAAAATTAATGCTCAAGATTATTTAATAAGTTTTGCAACATCAGATGCCACAGTTTCATTAGATAGTATAAAAGTTGAAAATGCAACTCAACAAACATCAATTACTTTGAATTTTGGTGATGTGTTGCATTTGTTTGGACCAAATTCAATAACTGAAAATGAAGCAATAGCGGAAAAAGCAACAATAAATCCAAACCCAATGCAAGGGGAAGCGGAATTGTTATTTTATGCAAAACAAGCTGGTAATACTAAAATTACTATTACTAATATTAATGGGAAAAAAGTATTTCAAGTAATTGAAAAACTTGATCAAGGAACACATAAATACAAAATTTCAGGTTTAAAACAAGGTATTTATTTTATAAATATTAATGGCGAAAACTATTTTTATACTACAAAACTAATTAGCGAAAGTAATAATAGTATTGAAACAAGTATAAAATATATCGGTATTGAAAAACAAGAAAATAAAATTTATAGCTCAAATAACAAAAAAAGTTCAAAAGCAATTATAAATATGTCTTATACTACTGGTAATAATTTGCTCTTTACTGGATATTCCAAAGGGTATAGCGCAATTATTTATGATGTTCCTACCGGAAATAAAACAATATCTTTTTCATTTACACCTGCACCAACCGGTACAACAATACAATCATTTTGCTCGGGAGCTACAACTGCCGATTTAGCTGCAACTGGTTCATCAATAAAATGGTATGTTACAGAAATTGGAGGAACTCCAATAGCTTCAACATTAACGTTATTAAATAATACGCACTATTACGCAAGTCAAACATTAAATGGATACGAAAGTCCAAATAGATTTGATGTTTTAGCAATCTTTAATTCTAATCCTTCTGCTCCAAGTGGAATAATAACACAATCATTTTGCACGGGAGCTACCGTTACCGATTTAGTTGCAACTGGTACTGAAATTAAATGGTATTCCGATTCGATAGGTGGTATTCAATTACCATCAACAGTTATTTTAGTTGAAGGTTCACATTATTATGCAACACAAACAGTTAATGGTTGCGAGAGTTCAACTAGATTAAATGTAATTGTATCTTTTAATATGATACCATTAGCACCAACTGGTAATACAACACAAACATTTTGTTCAGGAGCTACTATTACAAATTTATTGGCTACAGGAACATCAATTAA
>CAZRCF010000092.1:0-9505 GCA_964598505.1 uncultured Lentimicrobiaceae bacterium
TAAATAAATTTGCAGTTTAAAAAATATTTTATACCTTTGCACCCAAGTTGGCGTCGTAGCTCAGTCGGTAGAGCGGTGGACTGAAAATCCATGTGTCACTGGTTCGACCCCAGTCGATGCCACAAAAAAAGAGGTTTTTAAACCTCTTTTTTTATTTATCTATCAAATATTTTCCATTTACTTATATATAGAAGGAATAATTTCATTCGTAATAACAAGATGACCATTCATAGCCAACGCTCTCATTTCATCTTCGCCCGGATATACTTTAACATCTGCAATAAAAGAAACACGCTCGGTAACTTTTGCTACAAAAGGTTTTCCGTAAGCAATTCCACCAGTTAACAGAATTGCATCAACTTTGCCTTTTAAAACAGTAGCCATAGCACCAATTTCCTTAGCAACCTGATAAGCCATAGCGTCTTGAATTAATGCCGCTTTAGCATCACCGGCAGCAGCTCTTTGTTCAACTTCATAAGCATCATTTGAATCTAAATATCCAACATATCCACCTTTGCCGGTAATCATTTTTTTTACTTCATCAAGTGAGTATTTCCCGCTAAAACAAAGTTTTGCTAATTGACCAACAGGCAAAGTACCACTACGTTCGGGGCTAAAAGGACCTTCGCCATCTAAAGCTTGATTTACATCTATAACTCGACCTTTACAATGAGCACCAACACTAATTCCTCCTCCTAAATGAGCAATAATTATATTAATATCTTCATATTTTTTATTCACTTCTTTAGCATAAGTACGAGCTATTGCTTTTTGATTTAAAGCATGAAAAACAGATGTTCTTTCGAATAATGGATGACCCGAAATACGAGCAACATCTTCTAATTCATCAACAACAACAGGGTCAGCAATAAAAGCCCTCGCACCGGGAATGCTTTTTGCAATATCGTTTGCAATTAAACCACCTAAATTACTCGCATGTTCACCATTTATCCCTGCACGTAAATCGGCTTCTAAAGCGTCATTTACCTCATATACTCCTGATGGAATAAATTTCACTAATCCACCTCTACCAACAATAACCTGTATAGTATTTAGCTCAATATTATTAGATTTTAGTTCATCTAAAATAATTTGTTTACGAAATTCATATTGATCGGTAATTTTAGCAAAGCCAGCAATATCTTCAGCAGGATGTTTAATGTTTTTTACAAATATTTGATTTTCGCTTTCAAATACAGCGATTTTTGTTGATGTTGACCCTGGATTAATAGCCAGAATTCGCTTTGTTACAGACATAATATAAATGGTTAATTATTGATTATTTACTATTAATTACTCGCAAATTATGCTAAAATAGCAGCTAAAGCAATTGAATAAAGCTTAGTTTTTGCAGTATCACCTCTTGATGAGAGAACACATGGAACACGAGCTCCCATAACATTTGCAGCTATTTCGGCATTATCAAACTTTGAACATGCTTTATAAAAAACATTGCCACTTTCAATATTTGGAAATAAAAGACAATCGGCATCTCCAGCAACTGGACTATCAATTTTTTTAATTTCAGCACTTTCCTTATCAATAGCAACATCTAAAGCAAGAGGTCCTTCTACAAAAGCACCTTTAATTTGACCTCTATCAGCCATTTTTGAAAGTATTGCCGCATCAACACATGCAGGCATACTTGCCGTCATTTGCTCAGTTGCAGCAATTATTGCAATTTTTGGTTTTTCTATTTGAAGTGCTTGTGCAGTTTTTATTAAGAAATTTAATATAACACTTTTTTGTTTTAAATCAGGATTTGGAATAATAGCGCAATCACTTGCAACTAATAATTTATGATAGTTTGGATTTTCAAATACTGCAATATGTGTTAATATTGCATTTGGGGTCATTAATCCTTTTTCTTTATTAAGCAAAGCTCGCATATATTTATCGGTACTTACCAACCCTTTCATTAAAATTTTTCCTCTGCCATCATTTATTAGTTTTACTGCTAATTCAGCAGCTTTAGCTTCATCGGCTTCTTGAACTATTTCAAATTTATTTGCATCAATTTTTAGTTCAGCACATACTTTACGTATTGTAGTTTCGTCGCCGGTTAAAATGGCATCTATAATTCCCATATCAACAGCTTCGTTTACAGCTTCAATGGTATGAGCATCGTTTGCATAAGCTGCTACCAATGTTTTTTTCCCTTTTTCTTTTACTAAATCTATTAATTGATCTAATTTTGTTATCGACATTTTTCCTCCAAAATTTATAATATTTAACTATTTATTTCTATTTTATATTTTACAAAAATATGTAATTCAATCTTTTATTCCAAAAAATATTTATTATTTTGAATAAAAATCAATCATTTGTATTATTGAACGTGTACAAACCGGACAAAAATTATTGTATCTAATTTCTTTCATAGTGCAATATAATGCAGGTCGGAAAATACCTTTTGACATATATCCGGCACCTTCATATACACCAAGTTCATCAATTCCATTATTAGGTGTTGGTATTATAATATTATTTGGCAACATACTTTTCCATTTTTTATCAAAATCAACAAGAGTAGTAATATTTGGCTCCCATGGTTCAACATTTAAATTATAAAAATCTTCAACAGCAACTTCTGAAGTATAGTATTCATCAGCTAATCCCGATATTGAATGACCAAGTTCGTGAACACAAACATAATTACTATTTGCATCATCTGAGCTTACTGTAGCATAATAGTTATATATACCACCTCCACCATATTTTTTAGTATTACTCATAATTAAAATTCCATCAAAAGGTGCTGACTCTGTAATATTTTGAAGTTGCCATACATTTAATGTCATCAAATACCTATCGGAGCCAATGGTATTAAAAGAAGAACCAATAATAGTATTCCTGAATACCGAAATATTTGGGTCGGTAATTCCCGATTCTTTGGAAAAAGCCCAAACACCTCTAATATTAATTTTGTTTTTAATGTCGGAATAAGGATTACATTTTACTATATAATCGCAAAATCTTGCAAAATCTTGCTTTAATTTTAATGAATCTTTTATCGAATATCCATCGGGAACAATAACAATATCGTAGCACGAATTAGTTTTTCCTCCTATATGTAAGTTTTCAATTGCTAACTTTTTATTTTTCGATTTATTTACTGTTTTAGGATTTAAGTAGAAATAGTTAAAAGCGTAATATTTGCCATCTTTTTTTCTATGCTTTATCTCAATTTTTACACTTTTTTTAGGCATTGGCAATAAGCAGGTTTCTTCAAAGGTTTTTTTTGAAATTTTAGCTTCAGGTGTTGTTCTCCATTCTTCAAATAGAGTTGAATATCCGTGAGAATAAATTAATATATTTGAAACAGAATCGTACATCGTAATGTAATAGCTTCCATAGTTAAATGTGTCAATTAAATTTATTTGCGAACCTGCCCAATTTTCAAAAAATTGTGTTTTTGCAATTTTAATTGAATCAACTTTAAAATCGCCAATATGATAATAATCGATACGTAAAGTTTTGTCGGTAAAGTTTTGGCTAAATTGTTGACTAAAAGTTGTTTTAGTAATAATTATTAAACAAACAACTATATATAATTTTAAATTTTTCATTAATAATTTTTTATGCAAATGTAAAAAAAAAGTGGGTTAAAAAACCCACTTTAAATATTTATTTAGTTTTAATACCAAGTTTCTTTTTTACAAGAGGCATAATATCGTCGCTGGCTTCTGAATATAAAAGAACTCCAACTGATGAATCAAAAATGTATGTATAACCATTTTCTTTAGCTACATCTTCAATTGCTTTTTTAGCTTTATCAATAATTGGTTTTAAAAGCTCATTTTCTTTTTCTTTTAAATCTTTTTTAGCAGACTCTTCAAAAGCTTCAATTCTAGATTTAAGATCTTGCAAATCTTTTTGTTTATTGTCTAAAATAGTTTTTGGCAAAGTAGCCCCAGTTTCTTGGTATTCTTTATATTTTGTTTCAAATTCTTTATTCATAGCAGTAAACTGAGTTTCTAATATGTTAGAAAAAGCTTGTAATGATTTTTGAGCAGTATCTCTACCTGGCATTGATTGCAACAGTTCCATAGAATCTATGTGCCCTAATTTAATTTTAACTTGCGAAAACGAGGTAGAAGTAATACCTATTAGAACGATAGCTGTAAAAAATAATCTCTTCATTGTTTTTAATTTGTTTTTTAATATTGTGCAAAAATAATTGTTTTATTTTAATTTGCAATAAATTTCTTTTTAAATAATGTAATGCAATTAGTTATCTGTTTTTTCTGTTTTAGGGTTAGCGGGATTAGTAGGTTTGCTTTTTGGGTCGTTTTGTTGTGGAGTAATACCCATTTTGGTAAGTATTTCGTCGCTTATATCAAGTTTTGCATCAGCATAAACAATTGTTAAAGCACCCGATTTGTCGAAAACGAAAGCATAATTTTTTTCGCGTGCATACTCAGATATTGCATTAAAAACTTTATCCTGAATAGGTTTAATTAACTCTTGACGTCTTTTAAATAAATCGCCATCTTTACCAAATCGTCTTTTTTGTAAGTCTTTTGCTTCTTTTTCGGTTTTAATAATTGCATCTTCTCTTTTCTTTTTTGTATCTTCGGGTAATAGAACTGCATCTGTTTGAAATTGTTTATACATTTTATCAATTTCGGCAAATTTCTTTTCAATTTCTTTTTGCCAATCAATTGACAAACGATCAATTTCGGCTTGAGCTTCTTTATAAGCAGTCATATTCTCTAAAATATACTGTGTGTCAACATAAGCGTATTTTTGTCCATAACTTGTAAATAAAATGCTTACAAATAGCATTAATGTAAATACTAATTTTTTCATTATAATTTCTCCTATTTTTTGTGATTTTTTATTAAACTATAAATTTTTTATCAAAAAGCATACCAAATTAATCAATTGATGAGTTAATTGAGAAGTGAAATTGTCCGCCATTTGAACCTGGTAATTTTGGCACATCATCAAATCCATAGCCCCAGTCTAATCCCAGCATTCCAAACATTGGCAAGAAAACTCTAACTCCAAAACCAGCAGATCTATACATTTTAAAAGGATTAAATTGTTTGTGGTCGACCCAAGTATTACCAGCTTCAACAAAAGTGAGCAAGAATATTGTAGCTGAAGGATTTAAAGAAACTGGGTATCTGAGGTCGGCAGTATATTTAGTAAAAATTGTTGCGCCAATAAAATTTGTTCCCGAACCCGTAGGAGTAAGAGTATTATTAGCATAACCACGCATTCCAATAAGTTCTCTGCCGTCTAACGCATAACCCGAAATTCCATCACCACCTAAATAAAAACGCTCAAAAGGCGAATCTCCTGCTTTGCTATTATATTTGCCTAAATAGCCTGTTTTAAAACGCAAACTGGTAACAAATTTATCTATCGGATTTAAAAACCATGATGCTTGAAATTTTGCCTTGTAGTATTCTAACCATTTAAACCGTTCTTGGTCAGAAATTGTTGAATAATCTTTATTGTTAAATAATGAATAAGGAGGCGTTAGCTGAACCGATAAGCTTAAATCTGAACCAGAGGTTGGATATGTTGGTTTATCAACAGAATTTCTTCCAATAGAACCAATATAGCTAAGGTTGTTTGAGTATCCATTGTTAAAACTAAAAATTGAAGCGTAATTATCTAAAGTATAATTTTGAAAACTAATACCATTTGAAAGCACAAAATAATCATCGGGCCATTTTAATCGCTTAGTTAATGAAACTGAAACTCCATTAATTGTAATTGATTGTCGTAAATCATTTGATTTTGCTAATCCATTAGATTGTACCGAATGATAAAAAGAGACACTAAGAGCATTTGGCTTTTTCCCTCCGAGCCATGGCTCAGTAAAAGAGCAACTGAAAGAGTTATACCATGAACCATTTGATTGGTATCTTAAGCTAATTTTTTGTCCATCTCCTTGTGGAACAGGACGCCAAGCGCTTCCTTTGAAAAAATTTCGCGTAGAAAAATTATTAAATGATAGCCCTAATGTACCTACAATCATACCAGATCCCCAGCCTCCTGATAATTCTAATTGGTCGGAAGAAGTTTCTTCTACAGTGTATTCAATATCAACAGTTCCATCTGCTGGGTTTGGCTTTGGCACTATGCCTATTTTTTCTTGATTAAAGTATTTTAGTTGTGCAAGCTCTCTCTGCGATCGCATTAAATCGGATCTGCTAAATAGTTGACCTGGCATAGTTCGTAATTCTCGAATTATAACATTGTCGTTAGTTTTTGTATTTCCAACAATTGTAACTTTATTTATTCGTGCTTGTTTCCCCTCATTAATTCTAATTTCTATATCAATTGAATCATTTTCAACTTTTATCTCTACAGGATTTGCCGAGAAAAACAGATATCCGTCATCTAAATACATAGAATAAATATCAAGACCCGACATGTTAAATTGTAAATTTTGTTCTAATTGATTTTGATTGTAAACATCACCTTTTTTTATATTTAATACTTTTGAAAGTTCTTTTGATGAATATTTTGAATTTCCAACCCAATCAATATTTCTGAAATAATATTTCTTACCTTCGTATAATTTTAAATCTATTGAAACTGCATTTTTTCCAACTTTATATATAGTATCTGAAATTAATTGTGCATCTCGATATCCTAATTCGTTATATTTGCTTATAACCTCATTTTTGTCAGTTTCAAAGTCGTTTTTAATAAATTTTGATGACTTAAATATTGTTAGCTTAACACGTTCTGAAAGGTATTCTTTAGTTATATCAATAATGTTTTTTCCTTTATATTTATTTCTATTTTTTATTATATCAACAAAAAAAGTGTCAATTTTTTCAAATGGATAAAATCTGAATTTTTCTTTAGTATTTTTAAACGAACTTAATAAAATGTTTTTTTCAACATTATTGTTACCTATAAAATTGATTGACTCAACTTTTATTTTTTTGTTTTTAGTTATATGTATTGCAAATGCAAAACTGTTTTCAAATGAGGAATCGATAGCTGAAACAATATTAACCTCTGCATTAAAATATCCTTTCTCGATATAGTGATTTCTAACAATGTTTTTGGTTTTCATTATTAGGTGATTTGTGATTACATCACCACGAGTAAGTTTAATTTTTTCTCTAATATCGTCGGCTTCTGCTTTTCTAATACCAGTAAATGAAAATCGAGAAAGCCTAGGACGCTCTTTTAGGTTAATATTTAAAAATATTAATGAGCCAAGAACTTTAGTAGCTTCAATTTTAACGTCATCAAAAAAACCTTGAGACCACAGTTTTTCAATAGCATTTGAAATTTTTTCACCTGGAACTTTAATTTTATCACCAACAGTTAATCCTGAGATTGTAATTAATGCGTTATTATCGAGAAACCTAACGCCTGAAACAGTAATACCACCAATTTCATAATCAGTAGGATTTGAATAATCAATTGTTAATTGAGTTGTGTCTCCAAAAATATTTTGGCTATAAGACTTTAAAAATAAAGTATTTAGTATTATAGAAAGTATTATTATTATTTTTTTCATTTAATTATATTTCGTCTTTGATGATTTATTTTATATAAAATATTTATTGTGAAGAGTTAATTTGGTCACTAATTTTACCAAATCTTCTTTCGCGTTTTTGGTATTCAATAATTGCTTCGTATAAGTTTTCTCTTGTAAAATCGGGCCATAAAACAGAAGTAAAATATAATTCTGTATATGCAAGTTGCCATAACAAATAGTTGCTTAGTCTAAGTTCTCCACTAGTTCTAATAAGTAAGTCGGGATCGGGCATAAACGAGGTGTTTAAAAATGAGGAAATTGTTGTTTCGTCAATATCTTCGGATTTTATTAACCCATTTTTTGCTTTAATAGCTATGTTTTTAATTGCATTAGTTATTTCGTTTCTTGAACTATAATTTAAAGCAAGCACTAATGTTAAACCAGTATTGTTTTCTGTTTGGGTTAATGCTTCACTTAATACGCAATAACAATCTGAGCTTAAACTTTCGATATTCCCTATTGTTTTAAGGCGAACATTATTTTTATTTAATGAGTCAATTTGACTATGAATTGTATTAACTAAAAGGTTCATAATTAAATCAACCTCTTCTTTCGGGCGATTCCAATTTTCAGTTGAAAAAGTATATAATGTTACAAATTTTATTCCAATTTCACCTGCACCTTCAATTACTTCTTTTACTGAGTTTACACCTTTTTCATGACCATACGAGCGGTCTTTATCTCTTTGCTTAGCCCACCTACCATTGCCATCCATAATTATAGCAATATGCGTTGGCAGCTTCTCTTTGTTTATTTCTTTTATCAAACTCATAAATCAATTAACGATAATGTATAAGTAAAATTGTAATTATTATCTATTTAAAACTTTTTTTCTAATTTTTCGAGTAGAATATGACGAACATCCGTTATCATCATTTGTTAGTTTAAAAGTAAGCCAAAAACCTAAAAACCCATACCAATCATTATTTGTTGATAATCCTCTTGCACTTCCAGGTTTGTGAGCAATTTCCGAACGATCGGCTAACAATGAAATTATTTCAGGATTATTGTATTGAAGTACAGTTTTATCAACATAAACTCCACTAATATCATCAATATAATCGGTAAATGTTTTTCGCAAACCCCATTCAGCACCAAAAGTAAAACGCTTTAAAAAATTTATCTTTAATCCTAAACCAAATGGAATGCTTATACTTGTAAGCGAATATGGTTCTGGATATTTATCAATTCCTTGTCCTTCGGTTCCCATTGGTTGCAAGTCGTACCAATTATCATCGTATTTTGCTTGAGGATTAAATGAGAACGCAGAAATTCCTCCAAAAATATATGGAGTAAATGGATTTTTTTCTGTTTCATTATATAATCTAAAAAAATGAAACTCCATTTGAAGTGATAATTCTGATAATGGAGAGCGAAAGCTAAGATTTCGTGGGTTGTTTGAATTGGTTTCTTTGTCGCTCGCCTCTAACGACCCAAAAAGAGCTGTACCTTTAAAAGCCCAGCGAGGGCTAATATTGTACCTATATATTACTCCTCCTGCCGACTTTGGATTTGAAAAATAAGAATTTGTTAATTCTCCAACGTAATATGACGATCCTACAAATACTCCTAACTCTGATGTTTGACCATAAGTTACAGATATGCTTAACATTACTATTATTATTCTTATAAAGTGTTTCATTTTTCAACAATTTTTAAAGGAAAACTTCTTAAAATATTTAATTATCAAACAAATAACTCTTTTTGTTATATTTTACCTTGCAAAGGTACATTTTTTTTAAGTTATTACAAAAAAACGATTAAAACATTAATATAGTTTAAATTTTTTAAACAAAAACTCTTTGTTGTTTTTATAAAAATCTGCGAAGATTTTACTCAATAATTTAGTACTTGCAAGAATGCTATGAATTTTACTTTTTTTGTTGAATAGGGTGCTTTGTCATTCTGAGCCTTAGCGAAGAATCTCATTCACTTTGTTCAGCAAGAACTGTGTTAATTTGCAAATAAAAAATTAATATTTTC
>CAZRCF010000093.1:0-9472 GCA_964598505.1 uncultured Lentimicrobiaceae bacterium
AAAGTTTACAGCGATATAGTTTATTCATGGGTTCCTACTTCACCAAATGTTCAAGCAACTTTGGGTGGCAACGTTGCATCGCATATTGCTACTGCTACAGGCAATCGTAAATTAATGAATAAAGCAACTGTAAAGGCAATTAAAAAAACCTTTGACGGACAAGATATTCCTCAAGAAGGTAGAAATATACTACTTGACTCGGATATGTACAACCAACTGATGGACGACCTAACCGATAACGAAACTAACCATTTCCTTGCCGGAGCAAATCCTGAAACAGGTGTAATAGGGAAATATATGAACTTCAACTTCTTTATGAGAAGTAAGGTTGCAAAAACGACAGCTGCAGGTGTTTTAAAAGCATGGACAGCAACCGATGCGGTTACCGATTCGGCAGCTGGTATTGCATGGTACGATAAAGCAGTTTCGAGATCATTAGGAGACGTTGACTTTTTCGATAACGAAAATAGAGCAGAGTATTACGGCGATGTATTATCGTTTTTAGTGCGTGCAGGTGGTTCGTGCATTAGAGCCGATAAAAAAGGATTTGTTTTGATTTATCAAGGCACTCCTGCTTAACATTAAACTTTTATAAACATAAAAAGCCTGCTTTAGGGTAGGCTTTTTTTAAAAAAAAGAAAAAACAAAATGAGCAAAGACAACGTATTTTCGGCATCGGCAGGAGCAACATTAAGCCTTTTATCAATAAATGCAGCTGTAATAAGTAATGCTGCACAGGTATTTATGTTTGGATTAATAGGCGGTGTTGGCGGTATTGTTGGCAAATTACTTGTAAACTATATAGTAAAAAAATGGAAAGAGAGGCACAGTGGCAGCAAATAAGAAAACAATAATAGGCGTAATATTTACCTCTTTGGTAGCATCGGTAGCAATATTGGTTAATCATCAGGAGCCTATTAACACCAAATCGAATAAATTACAAGCATTAATAATTCACTGTTCGGCAACACCGGCAGGCAGAAATTTAAAAGCAGTAGAATTAGCCGACTGGTTTACACGCCCAAAAGCCAAAGGAGGCAAAGGTTGGAAAAAACCGGGTTATAACGATGTAATTGAGCTAAATGGCAGAATAGTAAATATTGTGCCATACAATGAAGACTCTGTAATTACATGGAATGAAATAGCGTATGGGGCTGCCGAGTATAATGGAATAGCTCGCAATATCTGTTATATTGGTGGTTGCGATAAAAAAATGCAGCCCCATAATACGCTTACATCAGCTCAAGACACTTCGCTTAAAAACTATATAAGAGCTTTTATTCGGGGACACCCTAATGCTTATATAGTAGGACATAATCAATTAGTTAATAAAGCTTGCCCAAGCTTTGACGTGCCAACAAAATTAAGAGCATGGGGCATACCAGAAAAAAATATTTACAAACCAATTAAAAACACAAATGAAAAAGTTATTCGCAATTTTACTGATAAGCATATTGTTAACTCTGACATATAGTTGCGTAACAAAAGAGAACTGCCGAGAAAAGTATCCGTGTGATATTGGCATTAATACCGAAAAGGTAGTAACAATTAAAGAAATTGTTCGCGATACAATTGTATTTACTGCTCCCGATAAAGGAGTTGCAATGGCATTGCTCGCCTGCGATAGTTTGGGAAAGGTTTATATACGGCAAATAATAGATTTAAAAGCTGTTGGAAAATCGACAAAACCCGATATACAAATACACGATAATATTATTAAAGTAGTTGTACCTGTTGATAGTCAAGCAATTTATATAACATTACGAAATAGAGAAACAACAACAGAAAGCAAAACAGAAATAAAACCTGCACCCGAAATAAAAAATTACCTCACAGGCTGGCAATGGTTTCAGCTATGGGTAGGCAGATTTGCCTTAATGGTAATTATACTTTATCTACTTTATTTATTAACTCAAAAAAATATTACAACATGGAAAAGAAAGTAACAAAACAGGTTGATAATTCAGCCCAAAAAACAGCTGAAGTAAAAAAGGAAACACCCGAGAACGTTGAAGAAGCTACTCAAGATACTACTCAAGAAGAAGTAAAAGAACCTGAAGCAACAAACGAGGAAAACAAAACAGCTGAAGTAAAAAAGGAAACTAAAAAAGAGCAAAAGCTCAATTATAAATGCCCAGATGGTTCAATTTTCGATAGAGAAGATTTGGCTATTGACTGGTGTAAAATGCGTAAACTGGATTTGAACGAAATTGAAAAATGTAAGTAATGGGAAAATTAATATTTGTAAAAGGCGAAGGTGGGCTCGGTCGTGTAGGTGCCGGTAGCGATCATATTACAGGTTTGGTTGCTTATAAGGCAACCCTGCCTGCAGGGTTTACTACAACCGACCGAGTAAAAAATATTACTTCGCTCGAAGATGCAGTTGCTAAAGGCATAACCGCAGCATTGTTTCCTGATTTATATTATCATATTGAAGTTTTCTTTGCTGTAAATCCTAATGCAAAGCTTTGGGTTGGAGTGTTTGCTCTTGCAGTAACTTCGCACGATTTTGCTGAGATTATCACAATGCGAGATGTATCAAATGGCGAAATACTTCAGTATATAGTTATGCCAAATTTAGCATTTGTGGCTACACAAGTAACGGCACTAAATTTGAAGCTCGCAACCCTTGAGGACGAAAAAGCTCCTGCAGTTGGTGTTATTTGTGCCAATATATCGGCAGTAACCGACCTTGAAACTTTGCCCGATTTACGTACTGCTGGCACAAGCAATTTAGTAAGTGTATGTATTGCCGGTACAGCATCGGGCAAAGGTGCCGATATTAACAATGTTGGTGCTGCCGGTTTAATTGCTGCTGCAATATCAAAGGCTGCGGTGCACGAAAATATTGGTTGGGTTGCTAAATTTAATATGTCTATTAATGGCGAGTATGAAATACCATGCTTGCAAAATGGTAAGCTTTTTAAAGAATTAACAACTGCCCAACTAACAACGTTAGACACCAAAGGCTACATCTATTTAAAAAAGTATCCTGGTAATACAGGTACTTATTTTAACGATAGCTATAGTTGCATTGTGCCTACAAGCGATTATGCTTACTTAGAAAACAATCGTACAATGGCAAAAGCAATGCGTAAAATTTACAATTATCTATTACCAACTTTTAACTCGCCACTTAAGGTAGATGCTACCACCGGTAAATTGTCACCAGTAACTTGCAGCTCGTTTGAGGTGCTTGGTAGCAAAGGACTTGAAGAGCTTGAGAAAGCGGGTGAGCTATCGGGCTGGAAAGTATCGGTTGATCCCGACCAAAATGTGTTATCGACTTCGGAAGTGGAAATGGTTATAAAACAAGTTCTACTTGGAGTTACAAGGACACTGCGTATTAAAATAGGTTTTACATCTAAAATATAAAAAATGAACGGTATAAGATTTACACCTCTAATTAATGGCGTAGAGCCATCGTGGGCAAGCCTAAAAGTAGGTATAGCAGGAGTTGTAGTTACGGGAGTTACTGCAATAGATTACGAAGACGACCAGGTAATAGAAAACATTTACGGAGCAGGGCAACAGCCAGTGGCTCGTGGTTATGGCAATATTACTTGCAAAGGTTCAATATCGTTGCTACGCTCGGAAATTGAGAGCATAAGAACTGCATCGCCAACAGGCAGATTGCAAGATATTGCTCCTTTTGATATTGTGTGTTCGTATGTGCCTGTAACAGGCGGATTGATAATTACACATAAGCTACGGAATTGCCAATTTAAAAAAGATTCTACTTCGCTAAAACAAGGCGACACTAAAAACGAAACTATGTTAGACTTAGAAATTTCGCATATTGAGTGGAACTAATTATTGGTAACCGGTAACTGGTAAATGGTGACTGGTAAATTAAAAAAGAGATAAATGAAAAAGGAACAAATAGAAATAGGCAAAGCAACAGCGGAACAGATAAAGATGTGGAAAAATCAGTATGGGAATATTTACAAATATACTACTACTGATGGTAAATGGTGTGTTTTGAAATCGCCTGATTTGCTAACATTAGATGCTTGCAAAACAATAAGTGGTGGTTCGTCGATTAAGTTTGATATTGCACTTGTAGATAATTGTTGGATTGACGGAGATGTTGAACTAAAAACTATTGATAAATACCGCATGGGATTGTTTGACTGGCTTGGTGGAATAATTAAAAAAGTAGATGGTCAATTGGAGGAGCTTTAGCCTCTGCGAAAATTAATACCTTAGAAACAAGGGCACCAGTGTATGAGATAGTAGTGCATAAATATAGAGTAATTCGAGCATTTGTACGCTACTATCTTAAATACACACCTGAAGTTCTTGATAAAATGACTATAACGCAGCTCTCAGAGGCATTTAACGATATTGAGTATGTTAGGTCGAAGCGAAGCAGATTTGAACCGGAAGATTAAGCTTTACCGAAAAGCGATAGTATAAACCCAAAGCATTTTTTAAAAAAATACAAAATAAATTGAAATGTCGAACAATGTAGAATATGTAATAAAACTTATTGATGATTTTAGTAAAACATCAGCAGCTTTTAACAAGCAAATAAGCTCTATGGATACTGCTTATAATAAAATAAGCACAAAACGTGTTCGTTCGCCATTTGATGACCAAAATAGAAGTATAAGCCAATTAAAAACTAATATTGATAGGTATAAAAAAGCATCAGAATCAAGTTTTAGAACCGACCATATTTTAAAATATAACAGGCTAATTGAAAAAACCGAAGATAAGATAAAAAGTTTAACAAAATCGACCCAAACATATGGCGAAAAATCGAAAGGTGTTTTTGATAAATTGCAAAGCAATTTCGGTATTTCAAAAAGCATGCTCGGTTTTGGAGCTTTAATTGGAGTTGGAGTTGGTGGATTAGATTATGGCAAGGACGCAATATTAGCAGCAGCACAAGTTGAAAAATATAATGTTACATTAAAAACTATGCTCGGCAGTAAAGGAGCTGCACGAGGTAGAATGACCGAATATTCTGATATAGCCAAATCGACACCATTTGAGCTTAATCAAGTAGTAGAGGCAGGAAATCAATTACAGGCAATAGGCAGGTACAGCAAAGCCAACCTGATACAATTAGGTGATTTGGGTGCTGCTGCCGGAAAACCTATAGAGCAAGTGATGACGGCTTACGCGAAATTATCGACCGGACAAAAAGGCGAAGGCGTAAATATGTTCCGCGATTTGCTAATAAGTACCGATGACTGGATAAAAGCAACCGGAAAAGGAATTGGTAAAAATGGAGAGCTAATTGCCACTACCGAAGAGATGATTGCAGCTTTACCCAAAATAATGAAAAGCAAAGGTTTTTCGGGGATGATGGAGCAACAAGCAAAAACAACCGAAGGACAAATTAGTAATTTAAAGGATTCGTTTTTTGGGCTTAAAGTTGCCGTAGGCGAAAAATTAAAACCAGCATTTGATTCGGCACTTGGCAGAATGCAAAAAATAGTTGCAACAGCAACAGAGTGGGTTGCGGTTCCTACGGCACAAAAAATTGCGGAAGAGAAAGCACAGCTTAATTCATTGGTAGGTATAATTACCGATGCTAATACCGGCGAAGCTGAACGCAAACGCATGCTGCTGGAACTAAAAGCGGAATATCCAGAGTTTTTGGCAAACATAGACCTTGAAACTGTTAAAAATGGCGAATTATTAACAAAACTTGATGATGTTAATAAAGCTTATGAAACTAAAATGCGTTATGCTGCAATGAAAGACTATGTTACAAAAGAAGAAAAAGACCTGCAGGATTTATATAATACAAGGGCACGTTATCAAACTTTTGTAAGAGCAAAAGTTGATTTAGGAGAGTTACAAGATTTTTTTAAACAAAAATATGGTATATATGAAGATGTGAGCCAGAAGGACGGACTTATTAGAAAATCGCGATTAACAAAAAAAAATGCCGAAATGACGTCTCGTTATGCCAAAAACCCAAAAGATAACGAAGCATCAGAATTTATATATAAATATTCATTATTTGAAGCACAGAAAAAGATAGTACAGGATAATAAAAAATGGAGCGAATCTAATAATCCAACTGTATTTGCAAGGTATATGAAAGAAAACCTTGATGCTATTAAAACTCAAGAAAATGTAGTTGATATTTACAAAAAAAACCTAACAGGTGTAGAGCGAGAATCATTATACGAACAGGCAAAAGGTATAAATATAAAAGACGAAAACACTTATAATAGGCTTTTTAATGATAAAAAACTTGCTGCCGAATTTGATGCAATACGAAGCAAAGCATTTAAAGATATAACAACTGACAAAGAATGGGAAAGATTATCGGAGTTTTTGGGCGGTGGTGCAAAAAAGACGGGAAATTTAATAATACCAGGTACTGGCAATATTGATAAAGCCACTGATGCCATAACAGGCGGAGGCAAACAGATAAAGCAAATAATAATAAACATTGATAACTTGGTGGGTGTAAACAACAATAATTTTAACAAAGGCGACGACCCTAAAGATGCCACAAGTTTTATGGATAAGCTAACCAATGCACTAACCATGATAGTGAACGATACTAATTATGCAACAAACTAAATAAAATGAGTGTTTTTAAATACTATATAAGCGATAAAGTTTTACGCAAATTGGCAGGAAACACTGGCGATATATTTGCTAATAATGTTGTAAATGCAGCATATCAGGCAGGTGTAACTACGGCAGTGGCGGTGGGCAAAGGTGCTTGGTATAGTGTAGGATTAGACAAACAGGAATTAACTAACGATAACCAGCTGCTACTAAGTACAAGTGGTGCAAAATCGCCTTACGATGCAAGCGACAGCCGATTGGCAGTGCGTAATAATTTAATATTTAAAAGTAACGATAGTACATTGCAAATTCAGATTATTGATGCAAAAATAAATGTAACACAGGAAAACACTATTGTTCGCACTGCAATGACAGGCAGACGTGGAACAGTAAAAGAATTTATACAGGCTACCGATTTTAAATTTGATATTTCGGGGTCATTAATAAGCCCTACATCAAATGCTTTCCCAATGGGTTATTTGCAAGGATTTATCAATTTGTTTTCTACCGAAAAAAATATTGGTGTTGAAAATGTATTAATAAATTCGTTTGGTGTTCAACAATTGGTAATGGAAAATTACAGCATCGACCAGCAAGGAACAAAATATACCAATACAATAAACTTTAAACTGTCGCTATTAAGCGATTTTGATATTGATTTAAACGTAACCGATAAAAACACAGGAGGTTACTAATATGCTAAAGCTAACAAGTAAAATAATATTTATTTATGCAAACGGCAACAAAACTGTTGAAGTGCCTTTTTGCACCAATTGCGAAGTTGTTACATCGGTAAATAATTTTACCGATACAGCCAAAATAACACTTCCTCGTAAGATTAAAATAGGCAATAAGTTTTTGCATGAGTTAATAAGCAAAAGCGATAAAGTAACAATAGAATTAGGCTACAATGGAAACTTAAATAATATTTTTAGTGGCTATGTAAATAAAATTGACAAAAGCACACCCGTAGTTTATGAATGCGAAAACGAGGCTTTTACTTTTAAAAAAATAAAGCTCGCAAAACAAACATATCCAAAATTACTAATTAAAGAATTTTGCAATAAATATGTAAAAGGTTACAAAACAGATATTGCTGATTTTAGCTTAGGCGAAGTACGTATTAACGAAGATGTAACATTAGCACAGGTGTTCGATTACTTTATGGGGCATTACCCTATTAAATTCTTTTTTCGCGATAATTTATTTTGTGGTGTATTACCGGGAGTAATGGCACTAAAATCGGGCAATGTAACAACAATAAAATTAAAATCGGGTATAAATATAATAACCGATGCTACCACTTACGAACTTGCCGAAGATGTTAATTTGCAAATAGTGGCAAAATGTATATTGAAAAACAATAAAAAACTCGTAAGCAAACGCCCAAAGGTTGCAAAAGATGCTGAAATAAGAACATTTTATAATAATAATGTAACCACACAAGCAGAACTTGATGCTTTTGCGGAAGCAAAACTTAAAGAGTATAAGGTAGATAGAATTGTTGGCGAAATAACCACCTTTGGTAAGCCATACGTTCGGAAATTAGATATTGTTCATCTGTTTAGCGAAGAGTTTCCAGAAAAAAACAATAAAAAATTTGTAGTCGAAGCTGTAACATATAGTTTTGGAATTTGGGGTTTTAGGCAAAAAATTAAACTTGGAGGACAAATAAAATGAGTGAAGCCGGAAGTTTAATAAAACGAATTGCAGGCACGCCCGACGAACAAATACATATTTGCACTGTGAGCAATGTGCAAGACAGAACCTGCGACTGCGACCCAATAGACGGACACGCAAAATTGATTAATGTTAGGTTAAATGCTGTGGTAATAGATTCTACTGCCGGAATTACAATAAAACCAAAACAAGGCTCGGAGGTAATTGTACACCAAATTAACCAAAAGGATAGTTACATTGCTCAATATAGCGAAATAGAAAGTATTTATATTGAAATAGGAACTTTTAAAATAGATTTAAATAGCAATGCAATGGTATTTAATAATGGAATAAATGGTTTGGTAAAAATTGATAAACTGATAGAAAAAATTAATCGCCTCGAAAGCAAACTGAAAACACATCAACACGCTTATATAAATGCTGGAGGTGTAACTACACCAACTACAATAATACCAGCAGATACTACAATGGTTTTTGCTAACACAACACAAACCGAAATTGAAGATACAAAAATAAAACACTAAAAGCTATGAAAGATTTTAAGTTAAGTGAAAATTTAGATTTAGTGATTGAGGACGGCGATTTGGCAATTGCCGATTGCGATGCCGACGATATTCAATTAATTATTGCTTCGGCACCCGGTGATTTTAAGCAATATCCTGAGCTTGGTGCTAATGCAATAATTGATATAAATACTACCGATATTTATGCTTTAAAATTACGAATTGAAAAGCATTTAAGAAGCGATGGGTTTAACGTTAAACAAGTAACAATAACAAACGAAGGAGTGATAATAGATGCCAACAAATAAAATAATTATAGCTCGTGATGAAGATACATTTACAGCTATTTCGATAAGAGAAACCGCTACTGCCGAGAATGCTTTTGAAATTGCTCAAATAAATGGTATGTCGGTATCGGATACTATTACTGCAGGCACAGCAATTATATTGCCTGTTACTGCAGCTAAGTCGCAAGTAGTTATAATGAATGAATATGAGCCAACACCAAACGAAATATTAAAGACACTATCGGCACATACAGCAATAGCTGGTGGCGAAACATTAGGACATGTTCGCAATGGAGGTAATGTGAAAATAGACAAAGACGGCAAAATGTTTACCGAACCAAACGCCGAACTATTCAATACTCAACTAACAGGATTAACACAATCGGCTACAAGAGTTAATATTACATCTGCAAACACCATAATAACAGCTTTTAGCAGAGTAATGAAATGGTTTTCCGA
>CAZRCF010000094.1:0-9463 GCA_964598505.1 uncultured Lentimicrobiaceae bacterium
TTGAAATTGCAGAAAGTTTATACTTTTCACTCTGTCGATAACCTATAATCCAAACAATCTCGTTTTGGGAAATTAATATATAAACCTTGTCTTTAATATGATTTGGTAATTTAATGTCTTGAAAATAATCACTTAGCTTTTTTCTTCCTTTCATTCCAAAAGGTTGAAAGGTGTCTCCTTTTTGCCAATTTCGTAAGATTAAAGGAAATTTAATTTTATCTGCATCAACAAAAATTGTATTATTATTGTTATTTTTAAATATTGATTTTTCAATTGTAACTTTTTCAAATTTCAAATTTATTGGCAAATGTGAAACATCATTGTACGAATCAATAATATAAGACGTATCTATTTTATCTGTTTCTAATTCAACAATATACATAATCTTTCTATCACGAATAAGTTTATGAGTATAAGAAATAAATTCAGCTCCTGAAATACCATAAGTAATATTTTGCATAATATCATCTATTTGAGATGACCTAAAACCATAAAGGCTTAGTATTTCGAAAAGTAAAACTTTTGGCTGATGAAATGAGATAATTTTTTCGATATTAATTTCAATTCCCAACTTGGTTTTTTGGGTTGCAATTTCTATAAAATCGTTAATAGCTTTTTTATAAACTGCCTCTTGCATTCGAATAATTTCTGCTGAATGGTTAAACGAAACTGATGGATTTAAGAATGTTTTTTGCAAATTCGGTATTACATTATGGCGAATATTATTACGTGCATAAATATCTTTTTTATTTGAGCTATCTTCACGGTATTTTAAGCTGTTTTCATTGGCATACAGTTCAATATCAACTCGTTGAGCAAATAATAGCGGACGAATAAAAATTCCATTTATTGGTAAAATTCCATGCAAACCAGCAATTCCGGTGCCCCTACAAAGATTAATCAACATAGTTTCGGCAACATCATCGGCATGATGTGCTAAGGCAATTTTTGTGAAATTGTATTTTTGAGCAATTTCCGAAAACCAATTATAGCGTAGCTTACGAGCAGCAACTTGAATCGACATTTTGTTTTCGGCTGCATAATTTATTGTATCAAATTTTGTACTTAAAAATGGGACTTTATATCTATTTGCAAGTTCATTTACAAACATTTCATCGCCATCAGATTCCATTTCGCGTAAGCCAAAATTACAATGAGCTATCGAAAATTGAATTTTACAAGCATCAAACAGCGAACCCATTACAACGGAATCAATACCTCCGCTTACTGCAAGAAGTATTTTATCATTTTTATTTATTAATGATTGCTTGGTTATATATTTTAAAAATTCATCGGTAAGCATAGTACAAACTTACATTATTTTTTTGAAAACATCAAAACAGGTATTGTGTTTAAAATCAAATAAAAAAGCTGCCTTATAAAAAGGCAGCTTTTTAAGGTAAAGTAATATAAACTATCTCGAAATAATAAGTTTTTTGGTTGTTGTGTTTGCTTTTTGAGAAACAGTTACAAAATAAACACCTTCGGAAATATCATTTAAAGATAATTTATAAGCAGGTTCGTTAATAATATTCTGATACATTACTCTGCCGGTTAAATCATTTAAAATTAAATTATATGGAGGAATAGCTTCAATTGTTATTGAATTTGTTGCAGGATTAGGATACAAATCAAATTTTTGGCTCGAATTATTTTCATTAATTGCCATTGCTTGACTAATATTTGCATAACCTGAATAAGTTTGCGAACCTTTGCCACCATCACAAATCAAAGTTAAAATAAACATTTGATTGCCAAAATAGTTGAAAATATATTCAACATTAATAGTTTGAGTTACTCCATTATTTTCAAAAACCCAAGTTACAATTACTGTTGTGTTATTTATTACTTGGATATTGCTAATATAAAAATTTTGAGGAATAAAATTTAAACAAGTATCAATTGGAGGAGTAATTAATGTGTCAACAATTATTGCTCCACTTGTATCTGAAACCATAATATAAGAGCAGTAAATATCTGTGCAAGTATTATTAAGACTTGAAGATGTAATTGTTAAACAAACATTATAAGTGCTATTAATTGCAGGAAAAACATGTGTTGGATTTTCTAAGGTTGAGGTTGTTCCATCGCCAAAGTTCCATAAATAACTAATATTTGAATTTGGCATATTTGTGGTTGATGTATTATAAAATGTAAATATACTTGTTGTTGTGGGTGGTGTTGTATTACTATCTGTATTTCCATAAGAATAATTAGCATTACATAAAAAATCATCGCAAATACTAAAATTTATAATTGTATCATTAATATTTGCAGTGTTAAAATATGTTTTATAATGGAAATAATTTTGACAATCTAAAGTTCTAACTTCAATTGATGGAAACCCTCCATTATAATAAAATGTTGAATTAAATGTATAATATCCATTTGCATCGGTAAGTACGTTGCCATAAACATAATTATCATAATTATAATACGAAACTTCATGGTTTGAAACAGGATTACCAGCTATATTTGTTATATATCCACTAATATGAACAGTTGTTTGAACATACAATTGAACATTTTTGCAAATAGTGTTCTCGCATAAAATATTGTTTGTGCTATTATCTCTCACTGTATAAGTAAGGCATACATTAAAAGATGTATTAGCAGGGCTATAAATAAATTGATGTATTGGATTTTGTAATGTTGAAGTTGTGCCATCGCCAAAGTTCCATAAATATGAAACAGTTGAATTAGGAAAATTAGAAGCTGATGTATTATAAAAGTAGAATTGATTGAGTATTGTTGATGACGAATCTCCGTGATAATAATTAAAATTTGTATTACATTGAGGTCCATCACAAATACTGAAGTTTATAATGGTATCATTAATATTATTAGTGTTATAATAATTTTGGTGATGATAATAATTTTGGCAATCTAAAGTACTAACAAAAACTGATGAAAAACCGCCATTGCCAATTACTGGTGTGTTAAAAGAATAATAACCGGTAGCATCTGTTAAAGCAGTACCGTTAACAAGGCTGTCAATTGTACTATAATACACTAAATGATTAGCAATTGCTGTACCATTTTGTAAGTTAGTTATATATCCACTAGTATGAACATTTGTTTGAAAATACAATTGAACATTTTTGCAAATAGTATTCTCGCATAAAATATTGTTTGTGCTATTATCTCTTACTGTATAAGTAAGGCATACATTAAAAGATGTATTAGCAGGAGTGTAAATAAATTGGTGTGTTGGATTTTCTAAAGTTGAGGTTGTTCCATCGCCAAAGTTCCATAAATATGAAACAGTTGAATTTGGGAAATTAGTAGTTGATATATTATAAAAAAAGAATTGATTAATTGTATTAAAACCATTGTGAAGATAATAAAAATCAGCATTACATTGCGGTCCTCTGCAAATACTAAAGTTTATTATAGTGTCATTAATGTTTTGAGTATTATAATATTTTTTATATATATAATTGTTTTGACAATCAGCGACTCTAACCATAATTGAAGGAAACCCACCATTATTATTTACTGATGCATTAAAGGAGTAATATCCATTGGCATTGGTAATAACATTTCCATAAACACTACTGTCGTTAGTAAAATAGCAAACCGCTTGATTAGCAATTGCTACACCATTTTGTGAGTTAGTTACATATCCACTAACATGAACATTTGTTTGAGCTATAAGATTTGCAATGCTTATAACAAAAAAAGCTGATAGGAAAATTAATTTTTTCATGGTTTTTTATTTTTATTATCTATAATTAAATCATTTACTTTTTAGATGCAGTTTTTTGAAAAGGTTGCAATTTATTTTAATAAAATGATTTTTACACTAAATTTAAGAATAGCTGTCATTTATAAACTAAATTCTAAGAATAATAAAAAACTGCCTTATAAAAAGGCAGCTTTTTAAGTTTTAAAATTCAAATAATAATTATTCTAAAATTAATTTTCCTTTTCCTACAATTTCTTTTTTATGGTTATAAACTAAATATATAAATATACCTTTGCTGTTTTCTAAATCTATTATTGTTTTTTCTGATATAATATTTTTTGAATACACTTTATTGCCTAAAACCGAATATATTTCTATTGTTGAGTTTGATGAATTATTTGGAGTAATTATATAAAATGTACCATTATTGGGATTTGGAAAAACTCTAATATTCTCAATTTTATTGTTTTCTGCAATTTCTGTGCTTGGCATTTCGCAGTCGTAAGATTGACTATTATAAAAAGATTGAATTGCTTGCGCTCTTTGACGCAATAAAACAAGTGAGGTTAATCTGCCACCGTCATAAAAACGAGCAAAAGGAAAAGCTATATCAAAACATAATTTTTCATTAGAATTAAGAGTAAATGGTCCTGCCGACATCATCCCAGTTCTATCGCCTGGTGCGTTATTGCAATTTTCCTCTGTCCAACCGTTGCCTAATTCGGGTTTGCCCGAAAACATAAACGAACATGGTGTATTACCACCACCACTTATATGCCCTGTTTCTCCATAAACTAAAGGAGTATTATCTTTCCATATACCTTTAAGATAGTTATAAAATTCAATAGCATTATTAGGATTTGAAGTGGCAGGATTTGGACTACTAGGTGTAGGGTTCATAAATTTTGATATAGAATGGCTTAATAAAACCACTCCTTGTACAGGTGGGTTGTTCCCATATAAAGGATCATTGTCCCTGCCATTATAAGAATAAAACATATTTAATGCGCTATCGCAACCAATATAATCATCATTAGCATATCCTAAATCGGCATCAGTTCTTGAGCCAAAATAAACATCATGATAATTATATGTAGAGCGATTAGTAACTTGATAGTTTACAAATACAGTTTGATTAAGAGCCGAATCGGATTGTATTGCAAAAGAATAAGCCATTCCATGAACCTCAATTTTCATTTTATCTCCACTTCCTTTATCATCGTTAAACATAAAAAACACTGCTTGGTCGCCTCTTATTTTTGGGTAATCACCATTAATAGGGTCGTAAATATTGTTTAAGTTTACATCAACATAAGGTGCAAGTATTGCCATTTCGCCATTAGCTGTATTGCCATTTCCGGGCCAATTGGCAATTGATGCCGGTACTATATAACCGCCGGTTGAATAATTTGCAATATGATTTAAAATATCCGATTTATTAACTTTCCATACCTTATTATATTTTACCAAATAGTTTGTATCGTCATAATTATTTGCAATTGGTCCAAAATCAAAACCTTCACGTTCATCTGTTAAATATTTTTCAAAAGAAAAATGAAGTTGCTCATAAACATCTTTCCCCCCAATACAAATATCGCTTGCAAATATTGAATTAATTCCAGTGCCTTTAGGCACTTCAAAATGATTATTAAATAGAGAACCATCGCTGCAAATTTTTGCAGATATATTATTTGTATCTAAAAATTGATATGTTTGTGTTTTATAAATTAATATATCATCAAATTGAATATCATCATATTCTGCCTGGGTTTGTCTTATAACAAAAGCCAATTCAGCAATGGAAGAATTTGTAGTTGCTGTAAACTGAGCTGTTCTGTTAATCCAGCCTAAATAGTTTGTATCGCTACCACTAATTTCTGAAATTGGCGTGTTAACACCAGTGTATAAGTTTAATGAAATACTTCCATGTCCTCTTTGCCAAAACGAAATAAAGTATGTTTCCCCTGCTTCAATATTAAAAGAAGAGGTTGAAAAATTCTTTGTTAAGGATTCCCTGTTAACAATTTTACATGCTTTACTACCCGAATGCACATTGGTAGTATATTGTAAAATACTATCCGGTTCAATTGTTGTTTGGGTGCCAACCCAATTATTTGGTACATTTCCTGTCCAGTTTTCAAAACCATTATTAAAAACTATTTGTGCTTTTACAGTTGTGAATAATATTAATGAAATGCAAAACGAAAATAATGTTAATTTTTTCATAGTTCTGATTTTAAATTAGTAATTGATTATTTATAGTTAGTAGATGCAGATTTTTGAAAAGGTTGCAATAAAATATAAAAAAACAAAATACTTTTTGTTTTGAAGTTTATAACTAATATTTTACTTTAGTTTCACAAATTTTTTAGTTTCTACTGTTTCACTATTTATTTTCATTTGTAAAGTATAAAAACCTTCTTTTAAATTATTGGTTTCAATAGTTAAATTGTTTTTGCCTTCAATAAAATCATAATTATTATCAAAAACCTTTTGCCCAAATTGATTATAAATTGAAATAATTGTTTTACAGGATTTGTTTGTATTCAAATCAATTGAAATATTATCTTTTGAAGGGTTTGGATATATTTCGCCAATGTATTTTATTATTGAAGTTGGTTCATTTAGTGATAATGATATAGTATTTTCGGTTATTATAAAATTTATATTATTAGCTACTGGATTTGCATTGCTTATTGTAATATTAGCAGGAGTTGGTATTTTTCCAACAATTTCAACAAATACTTTATATATTCCATTTTTAAGATTTGAAAAAACATAATTTCCCGAAACATCTGTTCTTGTTAGTTTTATAGGTTTATTATTTTGATTAATTAAAAGAACATCAATATTTGAAATTGAATTATTTTCTTTGTTTTTTGAGCCTAATATCGAAATATTTCCACTAATTGTTCCTACTCCTTGTATAGTATCTGTAATAAATGGAATTAAATGAATATTATAGCTATTGCTATTAATAAAAGGAAAAACAGGTGGTGAATTTACCCATGAATATGAAGAATCATAGTATGTTGGAATATATAAATTACTTAATGGTGAATTTTCTGGCAGTTGTGCTTTAATAATATAGCCCGTATAGCCCACATGAAAATTATTAAAATAGTAAAATCCATTTGAGCTTAAATTTGTAGAATCTATCAAACTACAAGTGCCTACGGGATTGTTTATTCCATACAGTAATACCTTTCCAGTATTCAAATTTAAGTTTCCGCAAGTAGCTGTTCCTCCAATAATCGAATCGTTTCCAAAAATGGTAATTTCCTGGCTTGTTTGTGAAAAACAGGTATTGTTTGGAATTAATGTTTGTGTATAAAGCGTTACTGTACGAATTGTTACACCGTAAGGTGGCTCTTGAAATGTATGACCAACATTTTGTCCAGTTGCTGTACCTCCATCACCAAAAATCCAAAAATAATTTGTCGGGAATGTTGATAAATTAGAGCCTGAAAAATTATAACTTAAATTTTGATGTGTGTATGTAAAACTATTTGTACAATTTTGAATTGAATCGCAAATACTAAAATTAATTGTTGAGTCATGAGAATTTGTATCAACAAAAATCATTGTACTATGTATATAATTTTGGCAATCGAGAGTTTTTACAGTTATTTTATTGACAACTGTATCTAATATATTAACATTAAAAGCATAATAACCACTAGTATTAGTATATATTGTATTCGTTATGTTATTAATACTATCTTTGTATTGAACTGCATGGTTAGAAATTCCGATGTTTGTTTGGTTGTTTCTAATATAACCGTGTATAGAAATTGTTTGAGCATTTGTGTAGCAAGCTCCATAAATACTAATTATTAAGAATATAATTATTTTTTTCATATAAATCCTTTCAAAATTATAATTTATACATTAAACCAATACCAACACCGTAAAGGGTATATTTTTGTTTTACAGCGTATTGGTTTTCATTTAAAACACTTCCTAAATTAACTTTAAGCGATGGGCGAGCAAAAACACTCCACTTTCTGTTTATCGAATATCTAAACCCAACTCGGAGTAAATAATTCATTGTTAAATCGTTTATTAATGGCGAGTTGCTGTTGTCAATTTTTAAAATCGTGCTATTATCCGAAGATAATATTTGCGCATCGGCTTTAATTAAAAATCCCAAAGAAACACCTGTCGATAAATCGATAATAAATCGGTTGAAAGCAAAACTTTTACCTATCAATAAAGGAATTTCAAAATATTTATAAGTGTTATTATATTTTAGGCTACGATTTGACGACAAAGAAGTTGTGTCGTTTGTAAAGGTTGTAAGTGTGTCGTAAATCCAATGACCAGAAGAGTTGTTAGGATCAATTAAAAACACCAATGAATCTCTTACTGATATTTCAGTTTTTATATCGGTTTCAATATCTGTTAAATTATAATTTACTTTTTCACCTAACATTTGATACCCAATTCCTGTTTGCAAATAGAAATGTTTTGTGTTAATCTTTAATTCAATACTTGGTAAAAATGTAGTAATATTTGTTTCTCCTTCGTTGCGAGTTTTTATATAAATATCCGATTCGTTGTTTGAACTCAATTTTTTATTTACAAAAAACAAATTTCCCGATATATCTAAGGCAAATGGATTTATTTTTTCAAATTTTATCTCTTTTGCTAAGCCATTATCAATCTTTTTTACTGAAGTGTTATTATCTTTAGTTTTTATCTCTGAAACAATATCGTTTTGAGAAGTTTTGTTTTCTTCATTTTTTGTTGCAATATTATTTTCAACTTTTATAGGTTCAGTTTGTTTTTCGGTTTGAATTATTTCCTGTTGGTTTTCAATAATATTTATACTTTTACTTTCCGTTTCACTATCGATTTGATTATTTGATAATTGAATGTCTTTTAACTCTGTTGGGTCAATATTTTCATTTTTATTTTCAATAAGAATATTTCGTTTCGAAATTTGATTGTCGTTTTTTAAGATTTTATTAAATGAAACATTATTTTTATTAATATTATCTATTGTTGCTTTATTATTTAAAGCTAAATTGTCTTCTTTTTCATTACTAATTTTGTTATTATTAGTTTTCGATTCTTTAACATCTGTTAACTGTGTATTTTTATCTATTACAAAATTATTTATTTTAATAGTTTTGTTTTTTTGCTGTTCAGTATAATTATTTGAAATTGTTTTTTCAATTATTTCATTTTTAGTGTCAGTTATTTGCTTTGTTTCTGTTATATTATTATTTGAATTAATATTAATAATTATGTATGCTAAAATTGCAACAGGTATTGCAATTGCATATATACCAAACGTTTTAAAAAATTTAAGATATTTGTTATAGCTTAATTTCCTAAAGATTTGCAATTCGGTATTTGCAGAAGGCAATTCCTCTTTGTAATCGCTAAGTGCCTTCTTAAACAAATCGTCTATTTTATGTTTCTCGTTCATACGGCTACATTATTTTTTTTTAGCTTTTCAATATGAAAAGCTAATGTTTTGCGAGCTCTTGATAATTGCGACTTCGAAGTGCCTTCGCTTATTCCAAGTAATTCGCTTATCTCTTTATGTGAATATTCTTCAATTGCATACATATTAAAAACCATTCTGGCTCCTTCAGGTAATTTTTGTATTATGTTCATTAACTCAATATAAGGTATATCGTTCTCAATTTCATTATCATCTTCCACAATATCTGCGATTTCTGTTTGTTGATATATAAGTTGATTTTTAGTTTTTTGTCGTAAAAAGCATAAAGCTGTATTTATCATTATCCTTTTCATCCAACC
>CAZRCF010000095.1:0-9453 GCA_964598505.1 uncultured Lentimicrobiaceae bacterium
TCTGATAATATACAAAGTATTACACTTTTTACCGAAAATGGATTAAATTTAGTTGGCAATAAAAAAGAATGGCTAATTAGTACAAACGGTTGGATTGATGAGCTTTTATATCAAAAAATAAATAAATAATTTCACAAAAAATGGCTTCAAAAAACAGAAAACGGAATATAATAGTTATTCTAATTTCATTAATTTTAATTGCATTAATTGCAGGATATTATTTTGCAAATATAATTTTATTGGATAATGTGGTTGATAATAAAGAAGGTTACCATTACCTATATATTAAAAAAAGTTCAACTTTTGAAGATTTAAAAACAACTTTCGAAGATGAAGAAATTTTAAATAGTGTTTCAAACTTTGAATGGGTTGCAAAACGAAAAAATTACACAACCAAAATTAAACCCGGAAGATATTTAATTAAAAATGGCATGAGCAATAGCGATATTGTGAATTTATTGCGTTCGGGCAAGCAAGAACCTGTAAAACTCGAATTTAATAGCATTCGTACCCGCGAGCAGCTTGTTAGTCGAATTGCACAACAGTTGGATATTGACTCTGCCGAATTAATAAAAATATTAATAGATAAAAACTATTTAAAAACTATCGGTTTGACCCCCGAAAATTCGATAACAGTTTTTATACCAAATACATATAGTGTTTATTGGAATATTACATCAAAGCAACTTTTCGATAGGATGTTAAAAGAATCGGATAAGTATTGGAATAGTTCGCGGAAAAACAAAGCAAAAACATTAAAACTAACACTTCAACAAGTAATTACATTAGCTTCAATAGTAGAATCCGAAACAGCTAAAAACGATGAAAAACCTATTGTTGCAGGAGCTTATCTTAATCGTTTAAAAAAAGATATGTGCCTCGAAGCCGACCCAACACTCGTTTTTGCTGTTGGCGATTTTTCTATTCGTAGAGTTTTAAACAAACACAAAGAGGTTGATTCGCCTTATAATACATATAAAAACAAAGGTTTGCCCCCAGGTCCAATCTGTATTCCATCAACTACTTCAATAGATGCTGTTTTAAACCCAGCCGAACACGATTATATATATTTTTGTGCTCGCGAATCATTAGATGGTTATCATAATTTTGCTGTAACTTATAAAGAACACTTAGCTAACGCTCGCCGATACCAAGCAGCTTTAGATAGAATGAATATAAAAAAGTAAGTGATCATAGAAGCAAGAATTATAAAGTAAATTTGCTATTAAGTTCAATGTTTTTTAGATAATAGAAAAATTATGAAAAAAACATTTTTAGTTTTATTCTTTTTAAATTGTTTTTTTTGTTTTTCACAAGATTGGAAATGGTGGAACGATAAGCATAACTGGGATGGTATAACCCCTTGGACAAGGTATTTAATATTATCTCCAAAATATATGGGACCAAACGCATTACCTGTTCCTGAAACAAAAAATGGATTGTTGCCAGATGATATAAAATTTGAGTTATCAGCAGAAAAACATTTCGGCAAAGGAGATATTACCGAAAATTTATATACAAGTCTATTTATTCCTATTGCTAAAAAAAAAGCTGGGTTAAGCATTAATATCGTACCTTATGAGCATTATGAAATGGATACAATAACAAGAGATATTCGTAAAGCAAGAGATTTTGATGGTAAAGGAACAAGTGGTGGTGATTTTTATTTTGGAACTAATATTCAAATATTGAACGAAACTGAACGTTTGCCCGATATAATGTTATCGTTAAATATGAAAACTGCATCAGGCACAAATTATTCAGGTGCAAGATTTACCGATTCACCAGGTTACTTTTTTGATATTTCATTTGGAAAATCATATACATACATTGAAGCATTTATTGAACATCTTCGTTTATATGCTATGCTTGGTTTTTATGCTTGGCAAACTAATCGCGATGATTTTCGACAAAACGATGCTATTCTTTATGGTTTTGGAGTATCTGCTCATATTCAAAAAATTATTATCGATTATACAATAAGTGGTTACAAAGGGTATATTAATAATGGCGATAAACCAAAGGTTTATAGATTAATGATTAAAACTAATTTAAATTCCAGAATAAATTATAAGGCTATGTTTCAATATGGTAAAGTCGATTTTCCATATAACACAATAAGAGTTGGTACTGAAATTAAAATATAAATTTAAAAAAACAGATGGATAAAGTTATAAATTGGCTCGAACAACACTCAATGCCGTGTATGTATAAAAAAATTTTAGGCGTTGAATGTCCTGGTTGTGGTATGCAACGCTCTTTTATTGAATTACTAAAAGGTAATTTTATAGAAAGCTTTAAAATATACCCTGCTCTTATACCAACTTTTGTTTTAGTTGTTTTTTTAATACTTCATTTAATATTTAAATTTAAAAAAGGTGCGATAATTTTAAAAATATTATTTATATTTGTGCTATTGTTAATGGTATTTAATTATACTATAAAAAATATTTTATTTACAAATTAAAAAACAAAAATTATGGAAAATGAAAATGTTCTTAATCAAAATCAATCAAACATGCTACTGCCAGTGCCAAATGCAACAGCAGTTTTAGTGTTAGGAATTTTATCAATTGTGTTTTGTTGTTTTATTGGATTGGTTTTAGGTATTATTGCTTTAGTGCTTGCAGGAAAAGGCATTGCAGCATACAACGAAAACCCAAACAAGTATTCTGTTGCTTCTTTTAAAAATTTAAAAGCAGGTAAGGTATGTGCTATTGTTGGCTTATGTGTTTCGGCTTTATACACTATTTACTGGATTTTTTATATTATGATAGTTGGTGCAGCATTAACAACATTCCCTTGGGAAATGCTAAATAAATAGTATTTTATTAAAGATTCTGAACAATCCTTAATAGAGTTGTCTATTAGGGATTGTTTTTTTTTATAAAAGCTTTGCATAAAACTATTTCGCAGTTATACTGTTGGTGTTTTAATACAAAATATCAATGAGTCTACTAAAATACTTTTATTACAGGGGCACAAGTGGGTTAAACATATTACACTTGTCATAATGAGTTTGTCGTAGTTTTGTTGAAGTATGTCGAAGTGCTTACTAAAACTACAACCACAACATGGCAAAAAACTAAGATTCGCTCTCTGATAAAATATTTTTATCGGACATCAATGAAAAAAAATTAAAAATTGATTTATTTATCATTTTTTAACTAAAAATATAAAATCCAAACATATCGACTAATGCAAAAACTGCAAATATAATACTTGCAATTGCATTCATTGTTGCAAATGCAGTGTTAATTCTACTAATATCAGAAGGTTTAACTATTAAATGTTCCCAAATTAATATTATTGAAAATATTGATAATCCTATTATGTAAAACCAAGACGTTTTTATAACAAATATTATTGAAAATAAGAATATTATAGAAAAAATGTGGCTTATTGAAGATATTATTAAAGCATTTTTTCGTCCAAATCGTTGAGGTATCGATTTTAGATTATTGTTTTTATCAAAATCTTCGTCTTGTAAAGAATATAAAATATCGAAACCCGCAACCCAAAAAAGTACTGCACCTGATAAAAATAAAGGTACAATATCAAATTTATTCGATAAAACTATGTATGCTCCAATTGGTGCTATAGCTAAACTTGCTCCTAAAATAAAATGACATAACGAAGTAAATCGTTTAGAGTAACTGTAAAACAGAATAACAAAAAGTGCTACCGGAGATAAAAAAAATGCTAAATGGTTAATTTGATATGATGTTATAATAAATAGAAAAATATTAGCAATAATGAAAAACAGCACATTTTTTGGTTTTATAATTTTCGATGGAAGTTCTCTGTTTTTGGTTCTTTCGTTTAATAAATCGAAATGCCTATCAATATACCTATTAAAAGCCATTGCGGCATTACGTGCAAATATCATACACAGCAACATATAAATTAAAAGCCACCAATTAAAATTTGACGGAAAACTCAAATATGCCAAGCCAAAACCTACCAAAGCAAATGGTAAAGCAAAAATGGTGTGGCTAAATTTAACTAAGGAAGTCCAAGTTTTTATTGATGTCATAGTTTATTTTAATTACTGAATTCAAATTATAAATATGATTTTATTTTTACAAAAATAGAATAAAAACGGGATTATATAAAATTTATTTTTAATACATTGTATTTAGCTCTAAGCTAAATGAAAAAATAAAAATAGCATTTTATAAGTTTAAACATCCTCAAAAAAATAACTAAAAACTACCACATAAATTCAAAAAAATTAATTAGTTTTGTCGAATAAATAGAGAAAAAATAAAATCAAAAATAATCATGCAAAAACTTTTATTATTAGGCGATGAAGCAATAGCCCAAGCTGCCTTAGATGCAGGAATTTCCGGTGTTTATGCCTATCCTGGGACACCTTCAACAGAAATTACAGAATATATTCAACATTCAAAACAAGCAGCAGAGCGAAACGTTCATCGTACATGGTCGTCAAACGAAAAAACGGCTCTTGAATCTGCTATTGGGATGTCTTATGCCGGAAAACGAGCATTGGTATGTATGAAACATGTTGGTGTTAATGTAGCTGCCGATCCATTTATGAATTGTGCTATTACAGGTGCAAATGGAGGTTTGGTAATTGTTGCTGCCGACGACCCATCAATGCACTCATCGCAAGACGAACAAGATTCACGCTTTTTTGGCAAATTTGCTCTTATGCCTGTTTTTGAGCCATCAAATCAGCAAGAAGCTTATGATATGACTCGTTATGCCTTTGAATATTCAGAGAAATTTGAAATACCTGTAATGTTGCGTATTACAACTCGCTTAGCTCACTCACGTTCGGGAGTTAAATTATCGGAAATAAAATCTGAAAATAGTATTAAATTACCAAAAAACCTTCGTCAATTTGTATTATTACCATCAATTGCACGAGTTCAGTATAATCAATTAATTGACAAACAAATATTATTTGAAAAAGACTCTGAAAGTTCTACATTTAATAAAACTATTGAAGGCAAGGACAAATCAATGGGAATTATTGCTTGCGGATTAGCTTTTAACTATTTAATGGAAAACTATCCCGACAGAAATTGTCCATTCCCAATTGTAAAAGTTTGTCAATATCCATTACCAAAAACACAAATTGAAGCCCTATACAATTCTTGTGATAAAATAATGGTTATGGAAGAGGGCTACCCAATTGTAGAAGAAGCAATTAGAGGCTTTATGAATAATGGTAAAAAAATATTGGGTCGTTTAGATGGAACTCTTCCTCGTGCAGGCGAATTAAATCCAAATTTTGTTGCAGTTGCACTTGGTATGAAAGATGAACATGGTTCTGCAATTCCGGAAGTTGTAAAACAAAGACCTCCAGCACTTTGTACAGGTTGTTCGCATATTGATTCGTATAAAGCACTTGGTGAAGCGCTTTCAAAATACAGCGAAGGCAGAGTTTTTTCAGATATTGGTTGCTACACTTTAGGAGCTCTTCCTCCATACAATGCAATAAATTCGTGTGTTGATATGGGTGCTTCAATTACAATGGCTAAAGGAGCTGCCGATGCTGGACTTGTACCTGCTGTTGCAGTTATTGGCGATTCTACTTTCACTCATTCGGGTATGACTTCGTTACTTGATGCAATTGATGATAAAAGTCCTATTACTGTTCTAATTCTTGATAATTCAACAACAGGAATGACTGGTGGTCAAGATTCTAAAGCTTTTGGTCGTTTGAAAAATATTTGCTTAGGTTTAGGTGTTGAAGAAGAACATCTTTATATTTTAAAACCTCTACCAAAACAACATGCCGAAAATACCGAAATTATTGCAAAAGAACTTGCTTATAATGGTGTTTCGGTAATTATTCCTACTCGCGAATGTATTCAAACATTAAATCGTAGAATGCGTAATAAATTTAGCGAAAAAGGTAAAGAATAATTTTTAAATAAGGCAAACTAATTTAATTTTAAAAAGAATATAATGAAAATAGATATAATATTAGCAGGAGTAGGTGGTCAAGGGATACTTTCAATTGCTTCAACCATTGGTTATGCTGCGGTAAATTCAGGGTTGTTTTTAAAACAAGCCGAAGTTCATGGAATGAGTCAACGTGGCGGCGATGTTCAATCACACCTTAGATTAGCAGATACAGAAATTGCTTCCGATTTAATTGCTATGGGAAAAGCCGATATGATTATTTCGGTTGAACCAATGGAAGCACTTCGCTATTTGCCAATGCTTAGCCCAAATGGTTGGGTAATAACTAATACGCAACCATTTATCAATATTTCAAATTATGGAAATATTGAAGATGTTATGGCAGAAATAGATAAATTACCACGAAAAATTGCTATTGATGCCGATCAAATTGCAAAAGATTTAGGTTCGCCACGTTCAGCAAATATGGTAATTCTTGGTGCAGCTTCGACACATCTCGATATGGAATATAAAAGTTTAGAAGATGCAATTACAGCAATGTTTAGTCGCAAAGGTCAGGAAATAGTTGATGTAAATATTGCTTGCCTAAGAGCCGGCAGAGAATTTGCTTTGAAGCAAAAATAAATAATGAAATTATTATAAAAAAAAGGCTATCAGAAAAGGATAGCTTTTTTTTTGAGATAATGAAGCAATTTTGTTAATTATTACTTATCTTTACAAAAGAATATTTCAAAAAAACAAAAATAATAATCAAAGATTAGGTAAATTTAAAACTGATAAATATGAAAAAAGAAAACAAATTAAATAAAATTATTTTACTGTTAGTAATAATTTTATTTGCTAGTAATTTAGCTGATGCTCAACGAAATTCAGAGTTTATCTCTATGAGTAACATTCCTACAAACGTATTGCCAGGTCAAACATTTCCTGTAAGTATTACATTTAAAAACAATGGAACAGTTGTATGGACTACTTGTGATAAAAACGGGTCGCTTTATCCATGTTATCTTTCATCTGAAAATCCTTCACATAATACTTTATGGATTAATTTAGGGAATAATAATTTACGTCCTCATTGCGGTGTAGCTATTAATGAAATAGTTACATTTAATTTTACTGCAACAGCACCATCAACACCTGGTATATATAATTTTCAATGGAGATTAGTTAAGGGGTTAGGTAATGGAACACATACTCATTTTGGAGATTACACACCCAACAAAGTAATAACAGTTTCCACAGCACCTTATAATGGTTCGCAGTTTGTATCTCAAAATGTTCCATTATCAGTTACTACAGGACAAACTTTTACAGCAAGTATTACATTAAAAAACACAGGTACCAAAACATGGCTTACTGGTGGCGTTAACCCCCATAGATTAGGGACAGATAATCCAATAGGCAATAATATATGGGGCAGAGTTCGTGTTGAATTACCTATTAGCAATGTATTACAAAATGGACAAGTAACATTCAATTTTACAGCTACTGCACCATCAACACCCGGAATATATAATTTTCAATGGAAAATGGTACAAGAATTAGTTGAATGGTTTGGAGTAAGCACACCAAATATTCCAATATCGGTTACTTCTCCAACACCACCACCTATAATTCTTACTAATAATTCGCAGTGGATTTCTCAAAATGTTCCAGCGACAGTTACTGCTGGTCAAACTTTTCCGGTAAGTGTTACATTTAAAAATACTGGTACAAGCACTTGGTACTCAGGAGGTGTTAATCCTTATCGCTTAGGATCGCAAAATGTACAAGACAATGAAACTTGGGGACGATTACGCGTTGAATTACCTGTTAGCCAAGTATTACCTAATACAAATGTAACATTTAACTTTACTGCCACAGCACCATCAACACCTGGTCAATATAATTTTCAGTGGAAAATGGTTAAAGAATTGGTAGAATGGTTTGGTGCTATCCCACCAAACAGAGTTATTACAGTTTCTGCTCAAAACAGAACAAAATCAATAATTGCCAATAACTCACAAAACGAAACCGATTTTAAAGAATATGCCGATATAAACATTATACCAAATCCGGCAACTGATTTTATGAATATTTTATTACCAATTATTGAAGGAACACAAGCATTAAAAATATTTGATATTACAGGCAAACTTGTTTATACAAAGGAATATTCAAATGCCAGTAATATAGAAATTAATGTTTCGGAATTTAAAAAAGGAATTTACTTTTTAAAAATTGATAATCAAACTAATTCGTATTGTAAAAAAGTTGTAATCAACTAATTGCAGTATATTATTGATATAAAAGAGGCTGTTTTTTAATTAAAGCAGCCTCTTTTATTTTTAATAAATAATACAAATCTTCAATTTCTGTATTATCTTTACTAATAAATCATAAAAACCGAAAAATCAAAATAAAATTATTAACTTAAAAACTTAAAATTATGAAAAACAAAAAAACAACAGTTTTAAATCTGCTAAAAAGGTGTTTTATTATAGCAGTGCTTATTTTTATTGAGAAATCGGCAAATGCTCAATATTTAAATTCTCAATTTATTTCTATGACTGCTGTACCTACAGAGGTTTTAACTGGGCAAACTTTTCATGTATGGGTTACTTTTAAAAACACCGGTACACTTATATGGTATAATGAACTTAATAATGAAAGAAATACTATTAGATATAGGCTTCGATCAGAAAATCCAGAGAATAATAGTACATGGTATGGTGCTGTAAGAAGTATAATAGGAACAACATTACCCAATAACACATTAACAATTGATATTGAAGCTAAAGCTCCAACAACACCTGGTTATTATAATTTTCAGTGGAGAATGTGGATAGGTAATGATATTGAAGATGTTTCTTTTGGAGACTATACACCAAATAAAGTAATTATGGTTAGTGCACCTACTCATAGATCTCAATTTATTTCTCAAAATGTTCCATCTGTTGTTAGCCCTGGACAAACATTTCCAGTTAGTATTACATTTAAAAACATTGGCACACAGGCATGGACATCATTTGGCTTAACTAATAAGTACAAATTAGGATCACAAAACTCTCAAAATAATTCAATTTGGGGTTTGCAACGAGTTGATCTTCCTGTTATTGCAGTATCACCAACAACAGGAATTGTAACTTTTAATTTTATAGCTACAGCTCCAACAACACCTGGTTCTTATAATTTTCAATGGCAAATGTTACAGGAGGGTTTAAGATGGTTTGGCGAAACAACACCAAATAAAGTAATAACAGTTTCTGCAGCACCATTTAATGGTTCACAGTTTGTGTCTCAAAATGTACCATTAACTGTTAATACAGGGCAAGCTTTTACCGCAAGTATTACATTAAAAAACACAGGAACAAAAACATGGTTTTTAGGTGGCGTAAATCCTCATAGATTAGGGACAGATAATCCAATAGGCAACAATATATGGGGACGAGTTCGTGTTGAACTTCCTGTTAGCCAAGTACTTCCAAATGGGCAGGTAACATTTACATTTACTGCCACAGCACCATCAACACCTGGAATATATAATTTTCAATGGAAAATGGTACAAGAATTAGT
>CAZRCF010000096.1:0-7923 GCA_964598505.1 uncultured Lentimicrobiaceae bacterium
TTCAGATATCTTATTAGTGGTGGAGTATCGATGCGGCAATTACTTCCATCTTTTTGTTATCCAATAATTAAAGGTATTGAATTCTTATTATCACCTTTAAATAATTATATTGGTATGTTTACTACTATTGAGTTGGAAAAAGTAGAAAAAAACAAGTAATTATTTGATTTATAATTTCTTGTCAATTAGCTTTAATTGTTTTAAAATCATAATTACTTCATATACAGTATAAATAATATAAAGAATTATAAAATTCAATAAAAATATTTTTGCATTTTCTCTATTTGAAAAAGCATAAATAATCATAAAAAACAGATAAATTATTAATTTAAATGTAATAGTGCCTAAAAAAACTGTTATAAATTTTCGAATATTATTTTGAGTAGTTTTAAGTAAAAAATAGTGAATTGTTGATGAAATAAGCAGAAATAGGACTATTATCCATAAAATTGCAGAAGATATTAATGAAGGTTTATAAATATTTATAATTGCTTGAATAGAGATAATAGTTGCAGAAATTATTATTAATCCCACAAAAAACCGAATCATTAATTTTTTAAGCATAAAAATATTATTTTTTTTTAAGTAAATCTTTAACAACTAAATAAATAGCCCCAATAACTGATAACAATGAAAACAAAACTGTAAATAGCGGAAATTTCCATTCTAAAAGGCTATCGATACCAAACCCAGCAAAAGTACCACCAACAATAATAACAACCATTTGAATAGCAATTGATGAGTATCGAGCATAGCTTTTTAGCCATTCATTTTTACTATTTGAATCCTTCACTCAATTAAATTATCATTTTGTTGATTGGTTTCCATTGAACATTTACCATTAAACTGAGCACCTGCTTCTATTGAAATCTTTCCAATAACAATATTGCCAACTAATTTTGAAGTTGATTTTAAAGCAAGCAATTCGCTCACTGTAACATTAGCATTGATATTACCCGAAAAATCTGCATTTTGACATTTAATAGTACCTTCAACACTTCCTGTATTTCCAACAATAACTTTAGCTTTTGATACAATTGAACCTATTAAAGTTCCATCAATACGAAAATCACCATTTGAAGTAATATCTCCTTTAAACATTGTATCTCCTCCAATAATATTTATTGAAGGGTTTTCAATTTCATTATTTTTTGCCATAATTAGTATTTTTATTACGAAGTAACAACCTTATTTTGAAAAATCAAAATTTTAATCAATATTTTTATTAAAATTGCTTTATAAAATTATTTTAAAATGTAATTATCTTCAAAGAATTTTGGATATGCTTCGCGAAGTTTTTTATTTTTATAAAATATTGGATAATTTCTATCCGAGATTACATATTGAACAATGTCATCAAGATTTATTTTTTCAAAAACAGCTTTATTTTCTTTTATAAAATTATAATAATCCATAGCTTTTGTTTTATTTTCAAATTTTAAAACTGTAGCCATTTGATTTTTATCATCAATATACATAGCATTAGTTTGAAGCGATAACAAACTAAAATACTGAGAGTTAAAATCAGAGAGTTTTATTTTTAAATCATTAAAATTTACTTTTCTAATATCAGCAATAATTATATAAAAGTGGAAATCGTTTTCATTATACTGAAGTGTTGCATCATTTGAAATATTTGTATTATTGTTGTCTGTATTAATATTTGTTTTTTTATTAATATCCCCTAAACCATTAAGAAGAGTTTGAGCCAATTCCTTTACGGGGCTATTTGAATATTTAGCAATAATATTTTTTAATTGAATTATTAATGTGTCATTTCCGTATTTAATTCCAAGCGAAACAGCATTAATATAATCGAATTTTGCTAATAATTTTATATTTTTTGGAAATTTATTATGAGCAATATAAGTTTTTAAAATTACAGAATCGTATAGTTTATTAGTATAATTTTCATAAGTTTCGGTATAGAAAATTTCGCCTGCTTTCTGCCTTTCTTGAATTTTCAAATAATAAGAAGGGTCTTTTAAAATTTCAGCATAATCACTATTTGGAAATTTTGAAATAATAAGTTGTTTGTACTCTTCAGCTTTTTGAGGATTATTAATTTCAGAATAATTTAGATATAATTGATACAATGAAGGTAAAATATGTTTATGTTCTGAAAATCTATCGTATAAAGATTTGAAAGACTCATTAGATTTTGTTATGTCGCTTAATCCCTCTTTATAAATAAAACCAAGATTATAAAGTGCATTTGCAATTTTTTCATTTGATACAGCAATTGATTGAGGTGTTAGAGGAATATCTTGCAAATATGTTTTCCTATTTTTAGGGTCTTTTGAAATCTCTTCTTTAGTAGCAGAAGTATCATTCTCATCAATTAAACTATCCGATTCAACCACTGTTTTATCATCAAAAGCTAATTCTTTAATACTTCTTCTCCAGTTATCTTCAAGTTTTCGTTTTCCCCATTTTCTTTCAAAATCAGCATAACCAAAATTTAAAGTAGTAGTATTATAAAAATACCAACCTCCACTTTGTCCTTGAGTATTATTAATATCTCTATTTTGAGTAAGTGTTTGTAGTAATAGTTGTCTATCTGCTTCTTCTTGTAAGCGTTTTCGTTCATTTTTATTGTAGTCTGAAATAATATTATCAATTACAGCTAATCGTTCATTTTCAGGCATTTTAGCTAGTTTCTGTAAGCTATCTTGAGTTTTTACAATAGTTAAATTTTGAACTAAATTTGTTAAAACAAATGTTTTATTTTTAATTTCTAAATAATTAGGATAGTCTTTTGGCAAACAAATCATAGCTGTATCGTAATATTGCTGAGCAGGACTATAATCAAGCCTTGCAAAAAACAAATCAGCTAGTTTTAATGCTGAAGCAGCTTTTTGATAATTATTATTAATACTTGAAACTATCGACTTTTCTAAATTTTTTATTGCTTCCTCTTCATCTTCGTCTTTTAAAGCTATTTCGGCAATTGTGTAGTAAATCTGGTCTAAATACTCTTTATTTTTACTTTCCTTAATCATTTTCGCCAACTGTTTAAGGATAAAATCTTTTTTTACAGACCCTGTGCCTTCATAACATTTTGCCATATTAATTCGAGCATTAAATGTCATTTCATAAGTAGCATTTCGTTTTACAATTTTTGCAAACTGATCGTAAGCACCACTTAATGGTCCATTAATTTGATATAATTGACCTAATATATATATTAAACGAGTTTTAACTTGACGCTTTGGATTTAATAGTATTGCATCTTGAATGTAATCAATTGCTGGTGTATAGTCTTGTTTGGTAATATATAAGTCGGCATAAGCCATATTAAAATGAATTTTGGTTGAATTACTATTCATTTTATTTTTAACTCTTAAATCTTCTAACAAAACCTCGGCACGAGTATATTCTTTTAATCTAACACAAGATCGTGCAAGCCAAATAGTTGCTTCTTCTCTAACATCACTATTCTTGTATGAATTTAAAATATAATTAAACGATTTTTGTGCAGTTTCGTATTCTTGTTTATTGTAAAATGCTTTTCCCATCATTAAATAACTGTCGTCAATCCAACTGCAGTATTCAACTCCTTTAATATAAATTGAGTGTTTGCTAATTACTTTTGCAGCTTTTTCCGAAGCTCTATCCATTTGTGGGCTAACACTCATTGCAACTTCTTTTGTACCATCGGGAAAAACTGGCAATACATTTAAATAATTGTCTTTTAAATTTTGAGATATTATTTTTTCTCCTTCTTTAAGGCTTTCGTTACCATTAAACCATGCATTATAATGTGCTGTAATATTATGATATGTACGATTAGTCCATTTATTTTTTTTTGTGGAACAGGATAAAAAAACTAGACATGAAGAAAATGCAATAATAAATGCAATTTTATAGTTAAAATGTTTCAAAGCGTATATTTTATTTTAATTTATTACAAAGATATTTATTTTTAATTAAATAACATAAAAAGTTCAATGTGTATTAACGTATTAAAATGAAAAATATTATATTTCCAAAATCTTATATAACTGTTTTAATTGCTCATCGGTACCCATTACAAAAAGTTTGCTCGATTGTTTTATTTTTGTTGTTGAAACTGGATTAATAATATAATTATCATCAATCAACTTTATTCCAACAATATTAACTCCTGATGTAGTTTTAATTTGTAGTTCTTTAATTGTTTTTTCTAATAAATTTTCGGGTATAAGCGAACAATCAATTTCCATAAGTCTTCCCGGTGTATCGTGGTCAATTCTAAGACGATTCATAAATTCTGCTAAATCGGGTTGTGCAATAAAACCAGCCATATATATACCGCCAACTTTTTCGGGCATAATTACATAATTTGCTCCTGCAGCATGTAATTTTCGTTCCGATGATTCGGATGAAGCTCTTGAAATAATACGAATTTTAGGATTTAAACCTCTTGCCGAAACTGTAATATATAAATTATCGGCATCGTTTGGCAATGCAGAAATTAATGCTTTTGCATCCTTAACTCCCCCTTCAATAAGCACTTCATCAATTGTGGCATCGCCGTGCATCCATTTTGTTTTATCGGTAATATCTTCTCCTATTTTTACATCAGAGTCGATTACTAAATAATTTTCTTTATGTAACTTTAATTCGTGGGCTGCTTGCTTGCCATTTCGTCCATATCCAACAATAATTGTATGATTTTTCATCTTTTTTATCTCTTTTCTGTTTTTAACATCACGAAAATACATTTTTAATTTTCCTTCAAAAACAACTGAAGAAATTATGCTTAAACTATAAGCAATTGAGCCAATACTAAATAATAATAATATTGAAGTAAAAATTTTACCAACATCATCCAACTGTTTTACCTCCCGAAATCCGACAGTAGTAATAGTAATTACTGTCATATAAAACGCATCAATTAAATTATAATCTTGCAAAATAATATAACCCAAAACACCAAACAGCATTATTGAAACAAGTATAAAAAATACTTGCCAAAGTTTACGTTTTTCGTGGCTTATGTTTGATTTTTTCAAGGTAATTAATTATTTTAATAAATCTAAAATAAAAACTATATTTAATAATAACTGCAATACATATTTAATTGTCATATATTTCGAAATATCTATTTCATTCTACTTAATTTTAGATCCATTTTTTCAGTAATTAAATTTGGAAATATATCATTTACTAATTCCAATTTATTTTTTTCGCCATTTAACATTAATGGAACTGTAATATTTTGAAATTCAGTATCATTTATAGAATTTTCATTTATCGATATTAGTTTTTTATCTTTTAATTTTAATTTTTCAAAATCAATTGACCTTATGTTTTCTGGTATTTTATAGAATTTTTCAAGATTTTTCCAATCATTGTTTCTTATTGTTATAATATCATTTAGGTAAAAACTTACCCAGTTATTTCCAATCTTAAAATTTGGTTTTGTAATATCTAATTTTTGTTGTGAAATTTCTATGTATTTTGCATCCAATTCAAAACCAATATATTTTCGTCCAAGTCTTTTAGCTGATATAGCTGTTGTTCCAGTTCCTGAAAAAGGATCTAAAATAATATCATTTTCATCTGTTGTCATTAAAATTAGTCTATCTAATAAATGAACTGGTAATTGACAAGGGTGGAGGTCTCTTTTTGAATTATGTTTTATTCTGTGAATATCAGTCCAAACATCAGAAACTAATGGACCAAAAGGATGTAATAAATCTTTTTTTCCGCCGTAATCTTTCCATAAATATCCTTGTTTTCTGTCTCGTTTGTGTGGATGGCGTAGTTCATTTATCTTTGCACCTTTTGCTTCTTTGGTATAAAATAAAATACCATAATGTGCAGGTTGTAATGATTTCCCCATTGGTGCTGTTGGAGCATCCCATGAAATCCAATGTTTGAAGAATGCAAACTTATTTAAAAAAGTTGCATAAAAAGTTAACCATTTTGGTATATTATGTAAAAAAATTGAACCAGTTGGTTTTGTAACTCTAACCATTTCTGCTATCCATTTTTCACACCAGTTTAAATACTCTTGAAATTCTAAACTATCCTTATAGCTTGTATAATTTTTTTTTAAGTTAAAAGGTGGGTCTGCAAAGGTCATATCTATAGAATTATCAGGAATATTATAAAATAATTCCAAACAATCACCTTGAAGAATTTTATTGGTATATTTGTCAATCATATTTTGAAAGTTTCGATAATTAATTTTTCAAATCTTTGTAATTCATCTTTATGAAAAGTAAAAACATCTTCATAAGCAGTTACCATACGTTTTAAATCACCTTTACGAACATACCAGCCAATACCATCAACAAAACCTATAAATGTTGCATTTGGGTAGTGTTCTTTTATAAGCTTGTCAATAGAAAGCTCGGTTTTCGATTTATCGCCTTGTCCTGAAGATGTAGTTGCAAGAAAAGAACTTTCCGCAATTATTAAAGGGTTCTTTTTGTTTGGAATAATAAAATCCATTGTTCGCTTGTTGTCAGGAGCATTCGTGATAAGCTCACTTAAATCACCAATTTCAAAGGTAATACCTAATTTATCTAATATTTCAGCAATAATTGTTTCAGGATTATTACCTTTCATTCCAGAATAGCTTCCCTTTTCTTTGTATCTAATTAAAGTGTCAATAAGTTCAGGTATTTCAAAATTAAGTTTTGAAATACTTAATTTTTTTAACTCAAATAGTGGGATTGTATTTGCTAAAAATGGTATTGATGCACCTTCAAAGAAAATATTTACTATACCTTTTCGGAAGTATTCACTTTTTTGAATTTGTCGTAAAATTGTGCTATCCGACCATTCTTGAATATTCTCAGGACTGGTTTCTTTATACCATTTTTCTTTATAAACAAGTTTATTTAATTCAGGATTATCAACAATTCTAATAATTGTAGTAAGTCGTTTAAGGTATTCATTTGAAAAACCTGTAAGTGCTAACAATGCTTTTAATCCATTTTCTTTTTCGGATAATAACCACTCGAAAATTTCTTTTTTTAGTCCTTCAGTTTCTACTTTGTTTTTTACAATCAAAAGCGTTTCTTTCAACGAATTGATATAACCTTCATAATTTTCTTCAAATTTTGAATCAAAAAAATAGAAAGTATTTTTTTGTATAACAGTTAAAAATTTATCTTCAACACTTTTTGACATATTTATTGTTTTTCAAATATTAAAACATATTCTTCTTTCATTGTATTTCTCATACCCTTAATAGGTTTTATAATGCTTTTAACTAAAGGCATATTATATTTTTTAGCTGAATTAATTATTGTTTCTTCCAAACGAATTCCACCAGTTTGATTTGTATTTGAACCAATTATTAAAACGAAATATTTATTCTGTTTTAAAACTCTTGCTACCTCCGAACAAAAAATATCCATATCAACAAAATAATTTTCTAATCTTTGGATTTTGTTTTTACCTTTTAAACCTATAAGTTTATTTTTCAGCTCCTTTGTGTCGTGTCCTAAAAATTCTAATTGGTCTTTATCATTCTCCACATAATCAATTGCAAATGAATAGGGAGGTGAAGTTATTACACAATCAATTGTATTATTTTCTAATTCAATATTTAACGCATCTGATTTTGGCAACACAATTGTATTGCCGATAAATTCTTTTTTGTAATATTGATTTTTAAGCAAATTTTTTACAGTTTCAATGTATCTTGACAATACTTTACTAAATAGTTGTTCGTGATTGGAAGTTTTTACTCTTTTTGAATAACCCAATGCATCTAAATATGCTAAAAAAGAAAGATTATAAATTTTTGCTTTTTCAACATCTTCAATTTTATCAATTTTTTCTAATACTTTTCCTTGATTAAAAAATGAAAATAATTTTTGTTCATTTAACATTGAACTTTCTAATAATTTTAAATCAATTGTTAACATTTTTAATGACAATACTATTTATTTTGATAGAAAATATGATAAAACTAATTAT
>CAZRCF010000096.1:7933-9451 GCA_964598505.1 uncultured Lentimicrobiaceae bacterium
AATGCTTCTTGTTTTGTTTTTATCATAAATTGACAAAATGGACTTACATCAATTGCATAAGAATTTATTCCTAATAATGCAGCTTCAACATTGGTAGTACCACTTCCAGACATTGGGTCTAAAATTGTTTCGCCTTTTTCAATACCTAAAATATTTAAAAGTCCTTTTATTAATTGAGGGTGAAATTTTCCACGATAAGGAAATAGTCCATGTGTAGCATAACCAGTAGAAAATTGACCTTCTTCAAAATACAATTTTGTTTGAGCAGAACGATTTTGATGTAATGTTTCAGGTAATTCAGAATATAATAAAAAATGTTTTGAATATTGATTATTAAAAGATTTAATATATGCTGTTCTTTCTAATAATTGGTTCTCTTGCAAACATTCAAATTCCAAAAAGGCTAATTCTAATTCAAATAATTCGTTTACACTTGAAAATAATTCAATATTATCTCCAAATGCTTTATTTATAATAGATTCTATTTTATAAAATTGCTCCATTAAAATTATTTGTTTTTGCTAAGTTATAAAATATTCTGTTAATCTATATCAAATTGAAATTTTATATAAATTATATATTCAAATTTCAGATGACAATTTAAACATTTTAAGCTTATTATTTTATAGAAGTATAACTAATCTACAATTTACTTTTCTTAGCTATAAGTGTATTTTGTAATAAACCAACAATAGTCATTGGTCCAACACCGCCGGGTACCGGAGTAATATAGCTTGCTTGGCTAACAACATCATCAAATTTCACATCACCAACCAATCGGAAGCCCGATTTTTTAGTTTCATCTGCAATTCTATGAATTCCTACATCAATAACTACTGCTCCTTTTTTTACATATTCGGCTGTTATCATTTCGGGTTTTCCTATTGCAACAATAAGAATATCAGCTGTTTTAGCAATTTCGGCTAAGTTTCTTGTTTTGCTATGGCAAATTGTAACGGTACAATTTCCAAGTTTTGAATTTCGGCTAAGAAGCAAACTCATTGGTGTGCCTACAATATTGCTACGACCAATTACCACAGCGTTTTTACCTTCAGTTTCTATACCCGATTTTTCGAGTAATTGTATAATACCATAAGGAGTTGCAGGAATATATGTTGGTTCGCCAAGCACTAATTTACCAAGGTTTTCGGGGTGAAATCCATCTACATCTTTATTTGGATGAATACGGTGAGTTACTTTATTTGCCGAAATATGTTTTGGCAATGGCAACTGAACAATTAAGCCATCAACTTCGGGGTCATCGTTTATAAAATCTATAGCTTTAAGTAGTTCATCTTCGGTAATATTTTCGGGATATTTATAAACTGATGATATAAAACCAGCTTCTTGACATGATTTTTCTTTGTTGGCAACATAAGTTTCACTTGCACCATCGTTGCCAACTAAAATAGCTACCAAATGGGGTGGATCAATACCATTTGCAATCATTGCTCTAACTTCCGTAGCAATTTCGCCTTTAATATTTGTTGCAATTTGTTTTCCGTCGATTATTTTCAT
>CAZRCF010000097.1:0-9378 GCA_964598505.1 uncultured Lentimicrobiaceae bacterium
TCCACAAAGATTGTTTACACTAACAGCATATATACCAGCTGTATCAGCTAATATACTTTGGGTAGTGGCTCCTGTGTTCCATAAATAGCTCGTAAAGCCATATATAGACACGTTCCCAGCGTTTAATAGTTTAGTTTCAATCCCACAGAGGGTATCTGTAGGAGAAAACGATGGCATAACTGGTGGAGCTATAGGACGGATATAAAGTTTTTTTTGTCCTCCTGTATAAAAACAAGTAACAACACCATCAAATCCACTAGCCAGTACTAACGTATCACCATGTGTAGTTAATCCAGGACTCCAAATAATACCTGTCACACCACTTGGAGGCACACATTTGATGGAATCACCAGCACAGTACGGTACGTTGCTGTTCATAGGATGGTCGTCCCACATTATAGTGGAATAACTTTGGCCACATACGTAGCCAATACGTATCATCACTATCGTTATGATCACTAAGATAATAGCTTTTTTTTTCATTTTTTTTGGTTTTTCGGTTACGCCTTATATTTTTATGGTTGTTATATTTTTGTTTAAATTGTTTAGTTTTATTATGCAAATATAAACACATAATCTCAATAATACAACATATTATATACCATTAATACAATATATTCTTATACGTATTAGTTAATTCGGGTAATTATATTCCACAATCTAAAAATAATATGTAACTTTCAATACTACAAAAATACCTTATAAAGCGTCAGCTTTTATTTTTTGTACTAATTACTTTATAAGTGCATAATTTTGGCTTAAAAAGTGTAATATTTAGCAACAAACGCAAATTTGTATTATTAGATTTAATGTAATTTCAAATAAAAATAGAGGGGTTCTGAAAATTAGATTTTTCGAGGCGAACAATTTTAAATGGTTACCGGTAACAGGTGCATGGTAAAAGGAAATAGTTATTAAGGAAATCACCCAATATCTAAATAACTTTGCACTTATTCTTCAACGATAAAAAAGCAATTTTTGAAGTTCCAATAAATAATAATCTTTAAATTCTCATCTGTTTTTGTAAGTTTCCGAACTTCACATTACGATTGAGATGCTTCCTATGTGAGTACTACACTTTATTTAGTTGGGGTGCAACTTTAAGTGGCACTTTTGCTAATTTTAACATTAGAAAAAATGAATTATATAAAACCTATCGCTTATTTTACAAACTAATGTTTTTTACCATTCGCTGCGATACCGGAATATTTATTGTTTTATCAAAATATTTTAAAGTGCATTCTTGAGTATTTTTATTAAATGCCGATAAGAAGCTTTTGTTTATGAGGTATGCCTTATGAACCCTAATAAAATTATATTGTTGCAATTCTTCTTCAATATTTTTCAGATTACGGCAAGCCATAAGTTTTGCCGAATTTGTTGTAAAAATATTTGAATAGGCACCCTCTCCTTCAATATAGAGTATTTCGTTTGGATTAATAAATTCAAATCCATTTTTTACAGGCACGCGTAACTTTGGACAAGGATTAAAAACTTCTTTTAAATCTTCAATATTCAGATTGTTAGCCTTTTTTTGTTTTAGTCTAAAGTTATTGAGTGCTGTACTAAGTTCATCGGGATCGATAGGCTTTAGCAAATAGTCGAAAGCAGCATATTTAATAGCTTTAATAGCATAATTTTCGTAAGCGGTTAAAAAAATAATTTCAAAATCGCATAGTTGCTTTTTTTGCAGTACATCTAAAACACCAAAACCATCAATTTCCGGCATTTTTATATCAAGAAAAAGAATATCAGGTTGATGGTCAGTAATAAGTTTTATTGCTTCATTTGCATTTGAAGCCTCAGCAACAATTTGCATATCAGAATGCCCAGCCAACACATTTGCAAGGTTTTTGCGAGCTTTTTCTTCATCATCTACAATTATTACACAATAAATGTTTTTTTTCATAGCTTTGGGGCTAAAATTCTTAATGGTTTATTCATTCGCTTTTTTGAAGCCTATTAATGTTCTGGGTTGTTGAGGTGGATTTAATAGTTGTTTTAATGCATCAAAAATCATCTGTATATCTTGATTGTTCTGAATTACTTGTCGCTCCATTTGTTCTAATTTTAACAATATATCTTTATGAGTAAGCAACATTTCTTTCATTTTAACAAATACTCTGATGATTTTAATGTTTACTTCAATGGCTCTTTTACTGTTTAAAACACATGATACCTTGTTCTGTAAAACAAAATGGTGCATAGCGTAACCCCATTTTATTGGAATTGGAGGTCGCAATTTGCGACCTCCAATTTTCAAACTCTTCTTTTGTCATCTCAAACATAAAATCTTCAGGAAAACGTTCAATGTTGCGTTTAACTGCTTGTTTCAACACTTTAGTTTCTACTCCGTAAAGCACAGCCAAATCTCTATCAATCATTACTTTTTGATGTCTGATAAGGTAAATTTTATTGATAATTATTTCGTCAACTATTGCAACTTTATTAGAACTCATATTCTATAAATTAATATATTTCATTGTAAAAAAAATCTTTTGGTTTTATTTTAGACAAAAATAAGATTTTTTTTTGAAAAAAATAAAATATGATTTATTGTATTACGTTTCTAAATATTATATTTATAGTCCAATGGAATATAAACATGAACATTTGTTCCTAAGGCTTCTCCATCATCATTTTCAAGGTCTTCTATTTCAAATCCGGCTTTAGTTGTATTAAATTTATTTGTAATTTCAAAAAAATTACGAAAAACACTCAATCCAATACCAGTTGATTCTCTATTATATTTTGTTGATTGTTTTCTGCCAACACCATTATCTTCAATAAATACATGTAGCAAATAATCATCAATATATATTTTTACAGTTAATAAACCTTCTGCGATTTTATGTTCCAATCCATGTTTTAGTGCATTTTCAACAAAAATTTGTATACACATTTTAGGAATATTTAATGAAGTGTCAATATTTTCGGCAATATCAATTTTATAGTCGAACCGATTTCCAAATCTTAGTTTTTGCAGTGTAAGATAATTGGTAACAAACTCAATTTCTTCGGCAAGAGTTTTCGAAATTTGTCCTGTGTTTTTAAGAGAACTTCGTAATAAATGCGATACTTTTACAAAATAATTGTATGCTTTTTCCGAGTTATTTTCTTGTACTTCGGCTCCAATTGCAGTAATTGCATTAAAAACAAAATGTGGATCTATTTGAGAATTTATAGTATTTATTTGCATATTTATTAATTCTCGTTCAATCTCCCGATTTTTAATCTCTTTTGTTCTTTTAATTTTCATTATTTTATAAACTATTATTGCAATTAATGAAATAAAAATTAATATCATTAATAACATAAACCACCATGTTTGCCAAAAAGCCGGCAATATTGAAAATGCAAATATTTTTGGATTTTTACTCCAATATCCATTTTCGTTACATGCTAATACTTCAAAATTATAATTACCATGTTTTAAATTTGAATAAATTACAGTCTCATCATTGCTGCTAACCCAAGCATTATCATAACCTATAAGCCTATATTTATATTTAACACGTTCGGGGCAAAGATATGAAATTGCATGAAAGTATATTCTTACATTATTATGTAACCAATCAAGTTTTAAAATAGTGCTATTATTAATATTATTATTTTTCCATACCCAATCGGATTTAGCTGATTGAAAGCTATTTATAAAAGTTATAGGAGCAATAGTATCGTAAAAAAGATTATTGGGCGTAAATTTCACAACACTTTCTGATGTGGGTATCCAAACATTTCCTTTTGTATCAACGCAAGTACCATTTTGAGCACATTCAACTCCAATAAAGCCATTATATTTATCGAAAAAATGCAGTGCTGTTTTATCGTATTTATAAAATTTTTCGAGGTCGATAAACAAAATACCATAAAGTGATCCGGCAATAATATATTTATTTTTATACAAACTAATAAATATATATGAGCCATCGCTTACTTTAAATTTGCCCGAATAGTAATAAATATAGATCCCGTCTTTACAAGAGAGCCACATATTTCCTTTTGGGTCGCGTTTACATGACATAGCACCTACATTAATTTTTTCCTCATTATTATTAAATTTTACTATTGAATTATTTTTAAATAAATTGATTTGTTTTCCCGAACAAAACCACAATCTTTGATATTTATCCTCTTCTATTGATAATATATTCATAGTATCAACATTAATAAATTCTTGTTTTTTTGATAGTAAATTATATTTAAAAACGCCGGAAGTTGTACCAAAATATGCAGTTTTTGTTAATGTGTCTTCGTAACAACTAAGTGTTGTTGTAATTTTGCCTTTGTGATAAAGTTCAATAAAATTAATTTTTTGTTTATCTTTTACAAAAATTCTAATATCTGTTGGTATCATCCATTGTTGTAAAGAATTACAAAAACCATTCATATAAAATTTTTCATTTTTATTAATTTGCTTTAAATCAAAAGTATTTTGCAATCGATTATTTTTTAAAACACTCAATTTCCCATAAAATGAAGCAAAAACCACATTACTATCGGCATCTTCAAATATACTCCAAATATATTTTGGCATTCCATTTTTTTCGTTATAATTTCTAAATGCATACGATTGCAACTGATACAAACCGTTTTCGGTACCTATCCACAAAAATCCTTTATTATCTTGTAATATATTGTTAAGACATGTTTCGGGTAACGAATCTCCATCAATAATATTTCCATTAAAATCGATTTTAAGCCATTTTAAATTTCCTTGTATGAGTATAATTTCTTTGTTATTATTTAAAACTTCATTTATTGAAAAATCAATATATTCATTTGGTTCATAAATGTTTTTAAATGTTTTCCCATCATATTCAACAATGCTATATTTGATTTTTAAAATATTTTGTTCATTTTGCTTTAACAATAAAAACTTATTATTTATGTGATTTATAAAACGGAAATTTTCATTAGAAAACTTTGTTGCTTTGTTATTATTATCAAAAAAGAACATCCCTTTTTGAGAAAAAATATAATATCCTTGATTTTTTGGCAACAAATAAACAGAATTTATTATTCCTGTATTTGGATACGAAAGCGTTTTAATTCCATTTTTTGATAAAATTTTTATTTTATTTTCACCAACTAACCAAATTTCGGTACTATCGGCGTTAAATTTAATGCTATTATATTTAAAATCGGAAAATTCAATTACTTTTTTAAAATTATCGCCAACTAACATTGAAATACCTTTGCTTGTTGAACAGTAAAAATTATTTTTAAACTCAAAAAATCCATTCATAAAACCGGAAGCAAATGAGTTACCTGAATAATTTTTGAAAATTTTACCATCGAACCTACTAACACCAACTTTGGTAGCAGCCCAAATATAACCATTTTTATCTTGATACAGTTTCATAACTTGATTTTGAACTAAACCATCTAAAACAGTATAATGGCGATAACTATAAAATTGTGATTTACCAATTATCATTATCTGTAAAAAAAATATAAATAGAATTAGTCTCTTCATAAAAAAAATCTTGTTTTTAAGTAAAATTTAAACTGTAATTAATTATTAAGTAGCTGTTAGCTTATTGTAACTCCTTTTTAAGTATATATTTTACCGCAAATAACTCAAAGTTCACGCAAAGTAAATGCAAAGTTTTTTCATTTTCGCATCATCTCATTATCAAATTACTTCGTGCTTCAAACTTTTTACTTTCTACTTTTTACTTGTTTCTTTTTACCACTAAGGCACTCAGTTCACTGAGAGCCACTAAGATTTCAACTTCCCACTTTTTCCTTTTTCCTTTTACCTTTTTACTTGTTTCTTTGTCCTTTTACCTTATCAGCGTTAAACTTCCTTTTTTATCAAATTTTTTACCATTAAAATCTTCATAAATAAGCAAATAATAATAAACACCTTGCATTGCATCTTGATTTTTAACTTTACCATTCCAAAATTGCTCATTATTTAAATCTTTCCTTTGTTAAACCATTTCGCCCCAGCGATTATGAATATAACCTTCAAAATTTTTAACACCTTCTGCTATAATTTCAAAAACATCGTTAATTCCATCATTATTTGGTGTAAAAACATTTGGTGCAATTATTTCTAAAGTTCGGCAAACAATAAAAGTAATACTATCCGATTTTATACAATCGTTATAATTAACCACAACCCAATAAATTCCTTCTTGCGATACAGTAAAGCTGCTGTTTGTACTACCGTCTTGCCACAAATAGCTTGTATAATTATTGCTTACTGTTAAATTAAAAGTGTCGTCTCTGCAAATTTCTTTATCAGTACCAATATCAACTATCGGTAAAGGTTTTGTAGTTAAATTAGTTATTACTGTACTATCGCAACCTAAATAAGTTAATAAATTATCGGTATAACTGCCTGATGTGGTATAGTTATTTGTACCTACAGTAAAAGATTCTCCTTCGCAAATAGAAGGGTTTTGTGTAGTTTGCTGAACCTGATTTACAGTTAAGTGTGTTGTAACAATACTATCGCAACTTAAATATGTTGTAAGTGTATCGGTGTAATTGCCTGTGGATGTGTAATTATGTGTTCCAACTGTAAAAGTTTCGCCTTGACAGATTACCGGATTTAAAGTTGTTTGTGTTATTGGATTTATGGTTAAATTTGTGGTAACAATACTATCGCAACTTAAATATGTTGTAAGTGTATCGGAGTAATTGCCTGTGATTGAATAATTATGTATTCCAACTGTAAAAGTTTCGCCTTGACAGATTACCGGATTTAAAGTTGTTTGTTTTGTTGGATTTACAGTTAAATTTGTTGTAACAATACTATCGCAACTTAAAAATGTTGTTAATGTATCGGTGTAAATGCCTGAAGTTGTGTAGTTGTGAGTTCCTACTGTAAATTGCTCTCCATTACATATTACAGCATTTATTGTGTTAAATTGCAACGGATTAACACTAACATTTACAAAAGAGGTATCGAAACATTGATTTTTATTACCAATAACATAATAGTTTGTTGTAGACGTTGGACTTATATAAATAGTTGATGTAGAAGCATTATTGCTCCATACAAAACTTGTTGATGGCAAATTACTTGTAGCAATTAGCAATATTGAATCGCCTATACAAATTGAAGGATTTGATGGAGATATTTGTACAACTGGCAATGGTATAACTGAAATATTTATTGTATCGTAACCACTACAGCCACTTGCATTTGTGCCTTTAAGCCAATAAGCTCCTTGAGTATTTACAGCGATGCTTTGCGTGCTTGCACCCGTTGACCAAAGATATGATGAATAAACCTGATTTGGTTGTAATGTAATATTTTGTCCTTGACAAATTGAAGTGTCGTTGCCAAGATTAACACCAAGTATTGAATTAAAAGAGATATTAATTGTATCGCTATTAAAACAGTTACCATTACCCACTTTTACCCAATAATTACCCGATGAGGTAATATTTATTTGCGAAGTTATTGCACCGGTTGACCATAAATAAGATTGAGCAACACCTCCATTTAATATTATTGTATCACCATGGCAAACAGTGGTATCGTTGCCTAAGTTTACTTGTGGTGAGTTTAAAACTGTTATTTTTACAGAATCGCTGCAAGAATGAAGTTCGGAAAAATAAATATCATCTACACAAAAATCATTATAACTGTACATAGATGCCTGATCTACTATTGAAATAGTAGCAATCGTATCATTAATTCCCGAATTCCATAAAGCATAAAAATTTCCCCATAAACATGCCGTTAATGGACAAGTGTAAACATTTCCTATAAGAGAAGTATTAATTTTAAATTGTAACTCAGCCAAATCTGAAGCAGAAGAGCTTGCAGTTACATTTTGTACCCATGCCGAAAATGCATAATTAGTATTTGGTTTTACTTTTACTATCTGTTGCCAAAGTATAGTGTTTGGTGTATTTGAACCGTTTACAATCATCATTTTACCGTTACCGGAAGTATGGTCAGGACAAGGTGAAAATCCGGGATGATAATTTGATGGATTATTTCCAATATAATAAAAGCCGGCAGAACCTAAATAATTTGAATTTATATATTCACTGTAAAACCCAACATTCCCCATTTCAAAATCACCATTATAAATCAGATTTGGTCCCTGACTTTGGGCATTTACATAATAAGTTGTTGTTTGTAAAGGATGTGCCTGAGGATTGGCAATATTAGGATTGCTTAATCCTATTGTGGGAGTCCAATTATAAATTAATCCTCCACTTGCTTGCAAATGTGCAGAATCACCCAAACATATAGTATCATTAACACCTGCATCAATATTTACAACATTTACAGTAACCGAATCAACGCAACTTGTAGCACCATTTGTAGCTGTTAATGTGTAAGTTGTGGTTTGGTTGGGTGTAACTGTAATGGTTTGTGTGGTATCGCCTGTCGACCATAAATAAGTTGAAGAAGCTGCTGTTGTGCCAAGATTACATATTTGTTGGATTTCAGTGGTTGATAATGCTCTATTGTAAATACATATATCATCAATTGTAGCTTTTGTATATATAGTATTGCCTGTTTGATCTAAAAAATAACCAACTTTTGGCGAATAAAGTGGTGTATTAAAGGTAAATGTATATGGTCCTCCTAATGAAGTAATATTTAATTGAGAGCCGTTTAAAAATAACATTAATCCATTTTCATTAGTACCATTATAAGTTACAGCAATATTATACCAAGTGTTGATATTATAATTAAACTCTACTGAATAAAAATCGTTCCAATAACCTCTTAGAAGGATTAATGCCTTGTTGTTAATAGTATCTTGTATCTGAAATATTAAAGAAAAATCATTTCCTGTGCTATTAATACCACCATTAAATATTACATTATAACCCAATTTAGGACTTCCATTAATTTTAAGCCATCCACAAATCGAACGTGCATTGTTACCAAGAATATTTGCACCTTCTGGTAAATTAATCAAATCATTCACTCCATCAAAGTTATAAGCACTATTTGCATTACCAAATCTATCCGTAGTAAGTGCTGCACCATTAACAGTTCCGTTATTTCCGTTTCCACTTTCATCATTTGCATTGCCACAGAATGGATAAAAAGCCACCAATCCGTTTTGTAAATTTGTTGGTAGTTGTGATTTGTTACAAATATTTGAATTGCCAATGCTTGCATTAAGTGTAACGCTTTCGCCTTTGCAAATGGTTGTATCATTGCCAATATTTAATATACATGCAGTAAAACTTACATTAATAGTATCCAAACTATAACACCCACCGGCATTGGTAACTTTAACCCAATACGTACCACTTGTGTTTACGTTTATAGTTTGGGTAGTATCATTAGTACTCCACAAATAAGTTGAACCTGTATTTCCAGCATTAAGCTGTAAAGAGTTTCCCTGCGTAAGGGTTGTGTCGTTACCTAAATTAATGGTGGGA
>CAZRCF010000098.1:0-9336 GCA_964598505.1 uncultured Lentimicrobiaceae bacterium
CCGAACCACAAATGTATTTTCCATCTTCAAGTATAAATTCAGCATCTTTAAATTCAGGTCTCCAATTTTTAAATTCTTCAATATCTAAAACATCATTTTCAACAATATTAATATCAACATGTAAAGCAGTTGTTTCATGCTGATTTTTAAGATTATAAGAAACAAAAGTATTAGTTCCATTTAAACGATAAACAAAACTCGAACGCCCTTGAATCATTCCCTGATTAATTAGTTTTTGGAAAGGTTCATCTTTTACACATAAACCTAAATCGAAAAGGAATTTATTCCAAAAACGCGAATAAATAAGGTGCCCGGTAGCATGTTCGGCTCCACCTATATATAAATCAACATTTTGCCAGTAACTATTTGCCTCTTTCGAAAATATTTCATTTTCATTTGTCGGATCCATATACCTTAAATAATATGCACTTGAACCTGCAAAACCAGGCATAGTATTAGTTTCTTTGGGATAACCATCTTTAGTTTCCCATTTTTGAGCTCGAGCTAAAGGTGGTTCGCCTGTTTCGGTTGGCAAATACTTATCTACTTCGGGTAATTCCACCGGAAGCTCCGATTCATCAAGCATATAGGGCATATCATCTTTATAATAAACAGGAAATGGTTCGCCCCAATATCTTTGACGGCTAAAAATTGCATCGCGTAAACGGAAATTTATTGTTCCTTTACCAATTTTCAATTCATTTACTCGCTCAATTACTGCATTAGAACCATCTTTTACACTTTTACCAGTAATAAAATCGGAATTTATGCAAATTCCTTCTTTAGCATCGTACGATTCTTCCCAAGTATCAGTATTTGTTGGTATTTTGCCTTGGCGAGAAATAACTTGAATTATTGGCAAACCAAAATATCGTGCAAAAGCAGAATCTCTGCTATCGTGAGCCGGAACTGCCATAATAGCACCTGTTCCGTAGCCCGAAAGTACATACTCGGAAATCCATATTGGGATTTTTGCGTTATTTAATGGATTAATTGCATAAGAACCTGTAAAAACACCACTAATCTTTTTTACTTCAGTTTGTCGTTCACGTTCCGAACGATTTTTTGCCCATGCAATATATTCATTTACTGCTGTTTTCTTTTCAGATGTTGTTAATTGATTAATTAAATCATGTTCGGGACATAAAACCATAAATGTTGCACCAAAAATAGTATCGGGGCGGGTAGTAAACACTTCAATAGTTTCTGAACTATTTTCAATATTGAAATTTATTGAGGCACCTTGGCTGCGACCAATCCAATTGCGTTGAATTTCTTTAATCGAATCCGACCAATCTAAATCGTTTAATCCATCTAAAAGCCTTTGTGCATAAGCAGTTATACGGAGTGACCATTGACGCATTAATTTACGTTCAACAGGATAACCACCTCTCGCCGAAAGTCCATTAATAACCTCATCGTTGGCAAGCACAGTACCTAACTTAGGACACCAATTAACCATTGTATCCGATAAATATGTTAAGCGATAGTTCATCAAAACATTTTGTTGCTCTTTTTCAGGTAATGAATTCCATTCTTTGGCAGAAAATATTTCAGTATAAGACGTTGCAGCATTAATGTTTATATTTCCGTTTTGCTGAAATTCAGTAATAAGATTATCAATTTTTTTGGCTTTATTGGTTTTGCTGTTGTACCAATGGTTAAATAGCTGAATAAAAGTCCATTGAGTCCATTTGTAATATTTAGGGTCGCAAGTTCTAACTTCTCTATCCCAATCAAACGAAAAACCTATTTTATCTAATTGTTCGCGGTATCTTTTCAAATTTTGTTCAGTAGTAATTGCCGGATGTTGCCCGGTTTGTATTGCATATTGTTCGGCAGGCAAACCATAAGCATCGTAGCCCATTGGATGTAAAACATTAAACCCTTGCAACCGTTTATATCGCGAGTAAATATCGGAAGCAATATATCCAAGCGGATGACCTACATGCAAGCCAGCTCCCGAAGGATATGGAAACATATCAAGCACGTAATATTTTGGCTTAGTAGAAATGTTTTCGGCTTTAAACGTTTTATTTTTATTCCAATATTGTTGCCACTTTTGCTCAATTTCGATAAAATTGTAATCCATTATTATTCTAATTTATAATTTGTTATTTCAATTTGCGAAATTACAAATTTTATAAATAGAATATTATTAATTTTGGCATGTTTATTGTAATAACACAATAAAATATTAAAAAAAATGTTCGTATAATAATAAAAAATTATACTTTTGTTGTAACAAAGTAAATAACCAAAAAATTAATAAAAAAATGAAACGTTTATTCTCAATTTCAATTATGGCAATAATGTTTTTTACATTAAATGCTAATGCTCAAAATAGTGATGAAGTAATAAAACCAAATCCTAAAGCACCACAAATCAAATTTGATAAGTTAACACACGATTACGGCACAATTCAACAAGGTGGTAACGGTGATTGTGAATTCAAATTTAAAAATGTAGGCAAGGAGCCACTTATTTTATCAAATGTGGTAGCTTCGTGCGGTTGCACAACTCCATCGTGGCCCAAAGAGCCAATTATGCCAGGAAAATCAAGTGTAATTAAAGTACATTACGACACCCAACGCTTAGGCACAATTAGTAAAACTATTACGGTAATGTCTAATGCTTCAAATGATAATGTAAAACTATCAATTGCTGGTAATATTTTAGCTAAGCCAACAGAAACTCTACCCGAAAAACCTAAAAGTACAGTTTCAAATTAATTAAAAATATTTACAAAAATCTTGTGTAAATCCAATTATTTTTAAGAATTTTGTCCCACCAAATTTGGTGGGACTTTATTATTAAATTAATTAAATATATATATATGCCAAAAATTTCGCAAAAAGGTCTATCAATGCCTGCTTCGCCTATTCGAAAATTAGTACCTTATTCTGATGAAGCAAAAAAACGAGGAGTAAAAGTTTTTCATTTGAATATTGGGCAACCCGATATTGCAACTCCTACAGGAGCTTTAAATGTAATGAAAAATACTGATATTCGTGTAGTAGAATATAGCCACTCGGCAGGTATTTTATCGTACAGAAAAAAACTTGTTGAATATTATAAACGTTTTCAAATTAATATTAACGAAAATGAAATAATAGTTACTACTGGTGGTTCCGAAGGTATTATGTTTGCATTTATGTGTTGTCTTGATCCTGGCGATGAGGTAATTATCCCAGAACCTTTTTATGCAAATTATAATGGTTTTGCAAATCAAGCTGGAGTTACTGTTAAGCCAATTATGTCGAATATTGAAAATGGTTTTGCGTTGCCTCCAATTGATGAATTTGAAAAACTCATTACCCCAAAAACTAAGGCAATTTTAATTTGTAACCCTAATAATCCGACAGGTTATTTATACTCAAAAGAAGAGTTGATTACGTTAAGTAGAATTATTAAAGAACATGATTTATTTTTATTATCTGATGAAGTTTACAGAGAATTTTGTTATGATGGGTATGAACATTTTTCGGCAATGCAACTTCACGATATTGAGCAAAATGTAGTTTTATTAGATTCTGTTTCAAAACGTTATAGTGCTTGTGGAGCTCGTATTGGCACATTTATTACTAAAAATAAAAAACTATATGAAACAGCAATGAAATTTGCTCAAGCACGATTGAGTCCGCCAACTTTTGGTCAAATATTATCGGAAGCAGCAATTGACACACCTCAAGAATATTTTGATGAGGTTGTTGCTGATTATGTTGCTCGAAGAAATGTTGTTGTTGATTCAATAAATAAAATGGGAGGCTGCTTTTGCCCAAACCCGGGTGGTGCTTTTTATGCAATGGCAAGTTTGCCTATTGATGACTCTGATAAGTTTTGCCAATGGCTTTTAGAAGGATTTCACTATAATAATCAAACGGTTATGGTTGCTCCTGCTACAGGATTTTATGCAACAAAAGGTAAGGGTAAAAACGAAATTCGAATTAGTTATTGCTTAAAAGTTGATGATTTAAAAGCAGCAATGAAATGTTTAGATGAAGCCTTAAAAGTTTATCCTGGAAGAATTTAAATTTATTTTGTTATTGATTTCTTTTAAAGGAGTTTTTGCAAAATTTTTATAATTATTGTATATTTTATTTCTTCTTTGCAAAAAGTATTTTTGAAAAAGTTTAAACAATATTCTCAAAACTTATTTAGTAATATTTTTCCTAAACCGAAAAACATAAAAACCAAAAACAATAGAAATAATTATTGTAACTATTCCTCCAATTGGATATGCAATTTCGGGCGAAAGTTTTAATCCTTCAGGAGCTACGAATATGTAACAAGAGCAAACTAATGTCATAAAAATTGCTGGAACAAGCGAAATAATATATAATTTTCGTTCTTGAACCAAATAAATTGTTACTGTCCAAAGTACAACCATAGCAAGGGTTTGATTAGACCATGCCATATATCGCCAAATAATATCGAATCCTATTTGTGTGAGAAAAAAACAGATAATAAAAATTGGAATACTTATAACAAGACGTTTTTTAAATGATTTTTGTTCCATATTTAAAAAATCGGCAATTATTAATCGGGCACTACGTAATGCAGTGTCACCAGATGTTATTGGAGCAGCCACAACGCCTAAAAGAGCCAATATTCCGCCAAAAGTACCAAGCCAGCTTCTTGAAATTTCGTTTACAACCCAAGCAGCATTTCCTTGATGCTGATTCATTACTTCATTTAATTCATTAACACCGCCAAAAAAAGCCATTCCGGCAGCAGCCCAAATTAGAGCAACAATTCCTTCGGTAACCATTGCACCGTAGAAAATTCGTCTGCCAAGTTTTTCGTTTTTAATGCAGCGTGCCATTAATGGTGATTGTGTAGAATGAAATCCAGATATTGCTCCGCAAGCTATTGTTACAAACATCATTGGGAAAATGGGCATAGAACTACCTTTTGAGTGCATATTTTTAAAATTTTCAATTGTTAGCTCTGGGATAGGAGCATTATACCAAAACATTGCTCCTATAATTCCAAGTGCCATAAATATCAAACAAAAACCAAAAAAAGGATATATTTTACCTATGAGTTTATCTATTGGTAATAAAGTAGCTAACATATAGTAAACAAAAACAATAATTGCCCAAAAAGTTACTGACAAAAATCCTGAAGATATTGATTCGAGAATTTTTGCCGGTCCAATTACAAAAACTGCACCAACCAATATCATCAAAAATAAAGTAAATACACGCATAAATTGCTTAATACTATTTCCTAAATATTTTCCAATGATTTCTGGAATACTCAAACCACCTAATCGAACTGATAACATCCCGGACAAATAATCGTGAACAGCTCCAGCAAAAATACAGCCTAAAACAATCCATAAAAAGGCAATTGGTCCCCACATTGCTCCTGCTACTGCACCAAAAATTGGTCCTAATCCAGCAATATTAAGAAATTGAATGAGAAATATTTTCCACCAATTCATTGGCACATAATCTACTCCATCTTGTTTGGAATATGCTGGTGTAATTTTATTTTTGTCGATAACAAAAACTTTTTCAACTAATTTTGAATAAAATAAATATCCAATAATTAAAGCAATAACAGAAATAATAAAGGTAATCATTATATAAATATTTTTTGTTTTAAATTTATATATTTAAGTGCGATAATTTATTATGTATTTCAAACACTTGATTTAAAACACTGAAATTATTGTAGTTATGAATAACGGAATCAGCTTTATTTATTTTTTCTTCACTCTCGATTTGATTATTTGAGCGTTGTAAAATTGTTTCTTTTGTAATATTATCACGCTTCATAGCTCTATTAATTGCAATATCTTTCGGGCAATGTACAAGGAAAATTTTATCAAAATAATTTTCAAGATTACTTTCAAAAATAATTGCTGATTCCATTATGCAATAGGAATAATTTTTATTTTCGGAAAGCCAATTTTTGTAATTAGAAATAACTAAAGGATGAATTAATGAATTTAATTTTAAAAGTAAATTTTTATCTTCAAATACTATGTTTGCTAATTTTTCAGGAATAATTTTATTATTAATATCAACAATATCATTATTTGTAAAACTAATTATTTGGTCAATAACAGATTTTTCGGTTAAAAATTTTTTTGCTTCAAAATCGGCATAATATATTGGCACTCCCAGTATTGAGAAAACCTTTGCAACTAATGATTTTCCGCTTCCAATATTTCCTGTAAGTGCAATGCTTAGTGCCATTATTTAATTTTTATATATTCTACTGTTTTTGGTTCAATACGAACTATTTTCACAAAAGATGGTTTTTTAATTACATGAAGTTTAACTGTTTTACTGTTTTCATCTTTTTGGGACATAATATCAATTGTGAAATCTTGAGGAGTTACTTTTTTAATATTTGATAATCCAACTTTATATATAATTTGGCAATTTTCGGGTATAGTTTTAATCTTATTACCTTCATTATCAGTATTTATAGGCACTTCAATTTTTTGCTCCGACATTTTTTCAACATTAATTGCTAAAGATACTTTTGTTGGAAATATTGTAACATTATGATTTTTTGAGTCGGGAACTACAAGAAGTATTTGATCAAAAATAGGATATTCAATATTATTATAAACATGGTTTTCGGTTGTAATAAAAGTAATTTTTGATAGCGATTTTTCTGAACCAGAAATTGTTACCGAATCTGGTTTTATAATTATTGAATCTTGCGAAAAATATTGTTTATGAATAGAGTATGAAATATTTGCAATAACAGGAACTTTTTTTATTGCTTTTTGTTCAAGTTTAAAATTTAGAGTATCAGGTGTTATCGAAAAAATATCATTTGTAATACCAAGTTGATTTTTAATAGTACCAATTAATTGTGAAGTGGAAATAGAAAGTGTGCTGTTTTTAAGAGTTTTATTTTTCATTAATAAGCTAAAATCAATTTTCACAGTTTGATTACCAAATAAGCGATCGGGTGAAATTAGTTTATAACCTTTAGTTTTAATTGTAATATTAATTGAATGGTCAATTTTATTAACAATAACATTGTTGATAGGTAGATTATAATATTCAACACTAACTTTTAAAGTATTAAAATAATCTTTTGATAACTTTACAGATAACCAACTTAGTGAAGCAATAAAAATACAAATAAAAAAAATTGTAAGGCTGAAAGGTATTCGAATTTTAATAATTTTCTCAATACTTTTTTTATTCATTTTGCTGATATTTTTTAGAAATTATTTTGATGCAGTCTCTGAATTTGGTTTCCAGGAATGTAAAATTGCTTCAACAGAGCGTAACATATCGCGTTTGTTATCGCGTGGTGCATATACATAGCCATCAAGAACTATTATTCTTTTGTTTTTTTCATCAACAAAAGTGTAATTTACAAAAGGTCCTCCCATAAAATCATTTTCTACACGCCACAACCCTCTTGTTTCAATGCAATACATATTATTAAACTTAATTTCTTTAGATACTGGCAAATATAATTGACGTGAAATTACCATATAAGAGCTATCTGTTGGACCTGGAATATGAGCTTTTGTTGTTGTATCGCGAATATGTAAGATTGTTTTTTGTTCTAATTGTTTTTTATCGGTATAATTAAATGAATAGAACAAAACTCCATGACTAAAATCCTTTGCCTCTTTTCTTATCCAACAAAAATTCTCTAATGATTTACTAATAGAATACCCTTTTGGAAATATCATTGATGATTTATACTGTTCTTTTAATGTTTTAGTTATAATTACATCTTCCATTTGTTCTCCTGTTTTTTGATATCTAAGATACTCAGAATTAATAAAATAATCGGACATAGTTTCTCGTAGTTCCCAAAATTTTGAAATAATTGATTCTCTATTTGGTCCGGTAAGATTCAATATTACTTGAGGCGAAGCCCAATGATCTTTTTTAACTTCAACTTTCCCTTCTTTTACAGACGGATCAATTTCTATCATTAAAATACTTCTATGTGGACGAAGAATTCTATTAAATTCGTCATTTGGAATCGAAAAAATTGTAAATTTTGGTTCTGGTTGTGGTAAACCGTATTGTTCGCTCGTAAAATAATTTGTAATAGTATCTTTTAGCTCTCCTTTCCATAAATTTTTTTCGGCTACAACCAATATTTCGCCATTTCTGCCTGTTGATGAGGTAGTGTATGTTTTTAATTTATTACCACATGACGTTACCAAAATGTAAATTATTACAATTGGTATTAAAATTATTTTTTTCATTTGTTTAGTTTTTTATTTTTAAATTTGTCATAAGGAACTATCCTAATAATCATTCTATTGTATGTAATGATTTTACATTACTCGTTTTATAATTTATATATTTTCAAATATAACGTAAAAAATTATTTATTCTTGTTTTTAAACACAATATATAATCCATTTATGGATATAATAATCGTGGTAAAACTACAAATTCTTTAATTAATATTTGGTATGATTTTTTCCCAATTCTATATTCCACAATTGCTTTATTCTTTTCAGAAATTTTAAAAGGCATTTTTTTACAGCCGTTATCATTAGTTGATGTTACTCCTTTTTCATCTTGAATTGATCTTGCATTAACTATTATTTGTATTGAATCATCTTTACTAAATGTATTGTTTTCTGAATTTATCACATTATCTCCATTTTTGAAAGCACTTATTTTATAACATTTATTACTTATCCATAAATTTTCAAATGAAATTTTCTTTATGGTTTTAATAGCACTAAAAGTTATTCTATATTCAGTTCCAAATCCTGATTCTTTTCTGCCTCCAGCCCAATATCGCGATGTTGCATGTTTAACTATTAAATGCTGAGCATTAGTTGATAAAAATATTGTTAGAATTAAAAATACTAAATTAAATTTCTTCATATATTAATTATTAAATTTAAAAATAAATATACTATTTTCCCCAAGTATTAAACGGAACTTTAGATAAATAGTTGTTATAATATTTATTATTGTAAGTAACTTCCTCTATAATCCATTTAGGCAAATCAATTTTTTCGTTTATGTTTTTCAATTCAATTTCTGCCATTATTAAATCACTATTTTGTCCATCAAATACATCTACTTCCCAAATATGGTTGTTATGTTTAATATAATTTCTTGTTTTTGAAATAGTTGAATCACATAGTGTTTCTAAAATTTCAATAGCTTCAGAATATGGAATTTCATACTCAAATTCTGGTCGTGAAGCAATTATAGTTTTACCTTTTATTGTAATGAAGCCTTTTTCATCTTTTGTTCTAACACGAATAGTTTTATAATCATCACTATATAAATATCCTTGCAAAATTTTACTGCTTGAATCAATTTTAATTGATTTAAATAGTGATTTATTAACCAAAAACTTCCTTTC
>CAZRCF010000099.1:0-1203 GCA_964598505.1 uncultured Lentimicrobiaceae bacterium
TTGCCATCCGCCAACAGAATATGAAACGTTTCTTGGCTTTTTCATCTATTGCACAAGCTGGTTTTATATTGTTGGGTATTTTGGGTGCCAGCAGCATTGGAATGACTTCGGTAGTTTATTTTGTGTTTGTGTATATTTTCTCCAATCTGGGAGCCTTTGGCGTAGTTTCGGTTATTTATTACAAAACCAAAAAAGAAAATATGGACGATTACAATGGTTTGTACCATACCAATCCTAAGTTGAGTTTAATTATGATGCTTGCATTGTTTTCGTTGGCTGGTATTCCACCGGTAGCGGGTTATTTTGGTAAGTTTTTCTTATTTACAGCGGCAGCTTCTTCGGGTTATTATTGGTTGGTGTTTATAGCTGTTTTAAATGCAACTATTTCGTTGTATTATTATTTATTGGTAGTAAAAGCAATGTTTATCAATAAAAACGAAATGCCTATTGCTTATTTTAAAACCGATCTGCCTGCCAAAATTGCACTTTCAATTTGTGTGTTTGGTATCTTCTTTGTCGGCTTTTTTAGTATTATTTACCAATACTGAAGCAATAAATGTATCATTTCCAAATTCATTTATTCGACCTTTGATAAATTTATTATCAATCAAATCTTTTAATTTTGAACTGCAATTATCTGAATATTCTGGATAAACAGTACCTTTAAATATGATTTCTCCATTTATTACTTCTACCCATTCAATAAAGCATAAAACAGCTCCAAATTTCATTTTACTTTTAATGATTTCTCTTATGTCGTTTAAAGATTGGCTAACAGGTTTGCCATATTGAAACGTTTGATAAGTTGCTTCTGAAATATCTATTAATAAAGCGGTATTATTATTTGCGTAGCCCTTAACATTTTTATCCCAAAATTTGTTGAGTAATTTATTCCCAGTATGTTCTTTATCTACTGTCATTTCAGCATATCTTATTGATGTTATTTCAAAACCACAATTATTTACAAAAAAGTCTGGATCTTTTTTAGCTTCATCTCCAAATTTAAAATTTAGGTTTTCAATTTTTGAAGTTTCTATGAAATGAGCACATTCCTTAATTTCAAAAATATGACCATGAATTGAAATATCAGAATTTTTTACAATTTTTTTTAAGTAGTGCTCATAAATTCCTTCACTATATTCTTTAATATCAAATAAGGCTACGGCTAAGACCATTAAATTATGCTCATTTATTTTTCTATCT
>CAZRCF010000099.1:1213-2408 GCA_964598505.1 uncultured Lentimicrobiaceae bacterium
TGAGGAATTAATTAAAGAATTAATTTTTTTGGAAATTGGATGCGTTAGATTTGTTAAGTCAATACCTAAAATATCTTGGTAATATTTAATAATTTTTTCCATAGTAAATATTATTAAGTTGAGTTTTTAATTTTCACTTTCTGATCATGTCTGCAACTTATTATTAAATAAACGATTAAATATAACAACAGATTAAACAAGAATATAAAGAGACATACCCCATATATCGATTCCCAAACTTTATTGTTAAAAAAAAATAAACTTACAAAAGGAATAAGAATAATTATTATTGGTAATCTAATTAGGTAATAAGGTATTTTTTCTAATAAAGGACTATTTTTGTAATTATAGTTTGCTATTATTTCTGACTGTATTATAATTATTAAATGAGACTTCACATGATTTATCAAATCGTTTCGGTCAAGAATATATTTACCGTTTTTGTCTTTTTCTTTAGGAGTATAGTGATAATATCCTACTAAGTCTGTTAAATATCTTTCTCTTTCTTTTGTTCTCCAATCAGGTATTCTGGCAATAACTTTGCTGAATGATATATCGCCGGAATAGTTAAACCAAAAAAATATGATTTCATTTGTTGTCATTTCGTCAAACAAACTTAGTAGTTCATTTTCGTCAACAATTTCATCCTTTCTTTTAATTGATTTTTGAATAAATTTTTCTAATTGTTTCGTTTTATCCATTTCTCATTAATCATTACAATTTCCTATTAAAATTTGGTTTTACAATGAAGCAAAGCTTGTTTATAGCTACAACTTTTTTAATTTTTACTTATACCATTTTCTGCATTATAATTGTCACTGTCATTATAGCGTTTTATTCATTGTTCCCGCACAAAAATAAGCAATTATCAAAAGCAATTATGGTTTTGTAGGAAAATAAATGATGAAAAGCTTTTTTAGTAAAATTGAGGTTCTCTTAGCGACCCCAACCCCAACCCTTCCCCTGATAGGGGAAGGGAGGTTCTTCGAATTTTCTTTTATCTGTTAATTCAAAGCAAGAAAAATAACAATAAAGCGATACTCTAATTCCTCCCCTTTTAGGGGAGGTTAGGTGGGGTCGCATGAGTTTCATCTTAAATTTTTCTTTTGTTGTAAATAAAAATAAACAATTATTAAAAGCAATTATGGTTTTGAGTGGAAATAAATGATAAAAACCTTTTTTGTTAAAATTGAGG
>CAZRCF010000099.1:2451-7909 GCA_964598505.1 uncultured Lentimicrobiaceae bacterium
CCTCCCCTTTTTAGGGGAGAGCCTGTTCCGATTTATCGGAATTAGGAGGGGTCGTATGAGTTTGCTTCAAAGTAATTATTTTGTTGTAAACGAAAATATACAATTATTAAAAGCAATTATGGTTTTGAGGAAAAATAAGCGATAAAAGCTTTTTCGTTAAAATTGAGGTTCTCTTAGCGACCCCAACCCCAGCCCTTCCCCTAAGAGGGGAAGGGAGGTTCTCCGAATTTTCTTTTTTTTGTTAATTCAAAGCAAAAAAATAATAATAAAGCGATGCTCTAATTCCTCCCCTTTTAGGGGAGGTTAGGAGGGGGTTGTATGCAAGTTGTTAAAATCTACCCAATATACTCTTTAATTTCTTTTAAAACCCTCGAAATATTACTTAAAACCATTTCATTATCAAATCTAATTACCGTTAATCCAAGTTTCTGAATTTCATAAGTTCTATTTTCGTCTCTTTCTTGTTGTATTTCTTCCTGATGTATATTGCCATCTACTTCAATTACTAATTTTAAAGCATGGCAGTAAAAATCTACTATAAACTTGCCTATTGGATGCTGTCGGCGAAATCTCAATCCTTCAATTTGTTTCTTTCGCAAATGATTCCATAACTTTTCTTCTGCTTTGGTCATGGTTTTTCTTAGCATACGTGCTCGTTTTATTATTTCTTCCGATGCACCAAAATAAAAATTTTCTTTTTTACCAAGTAATACCATAAAACGAAAATAAACAATTATTAAAAGCAATGATGGTTTTGAATAAGCGATAAAAGCTTTTTTTGTTAAACTTCAAAAAAAACAGAAATATAATAACTACTCTCATTCCCATAAAGCGATTTTAAATGCCATTCCTATATCTCAGCTAACTTAAACGTATCCTTTACTCTTACGCCTTTATCTGTGTTTTGTAAGGTGCAGCATTCGTTGTACAAATCGTGTTCAAAAAAAAGAATGTAGTTGTTTTTAATGGCTTCTTTAAAAAAACATTCTTTTTCTTCTAATGTTACCAAAGGGCGTATATCGTAACTCATAATATAAGGCATAGGAATATGAGCTACAGATGCTAACAAATCAGCAGTATAAACAATAGTTTTTCCGTTATAATTGATAAACGGAATTACTTGAGCTTCGGTATGTCCGTAATAAAACTTTAGTTTGATATTGGGAAATAATTCTCCTTCTTGGTCTAATAAATTCAAGCGACCACTTTCTTGTATGGGCAAAATATTTTCTTTCAAATAAGAAGCTGCCTCACGACGATTAGGATGTATTGCCCAATACCACTGCTTACGACTTGTATGATAGTAAGCATTGGGAAATGTAAGTTCGAAGCCTGTTTTATCAGCATTATATTTTACAGCACCTCCACAATGGTCGAAATGCAAATGAGTAAGTATTACATCGGTAATATCTTTGGGTTTAAAACCATGTTTTGCCAACGATTTTATTAAATTTTCGTTCCCATTCAAATGATAATAACTCAGAAATTTTTCGTCTTGCTTTTCGCCTATACCTGTGTCAATTAACACTTTTCTGTTTCCATCAACAACCAGCAATGAACGTATTGAACAATTGCAGAGATTATTTTCGTCTGCCGGATATAATTTTTGCCAAAGTGCCTTTGGAACTACCCCAAATACAGCACCTCCATCAAATTTGGCATTGCCTGTTTCTATCGAATAAAGTTGCATTAATTTCTATCGTTTATTGAATTCAATTGTTTAAAACCAATTAATTTGTCGTACAATTCGCCATTTTGCCGATAATACACAAAAATAAAATAATCATTTTCGGCATCGGCATGATTGCCTTCTACAAAAGTATCATCTATTTCTTTATTAGGACGTTGCAAAATATACTGATAATTATAATATCCTTGTTTTACAAAAACAGTGGCTTCGTAAGCACGTCTTTTAAAACTATAAGTCATTTTAGAATTTTCATCTAATTTCCAGTTGTTAAAAGCACCATAAACATAGATGTTCCCTTCAACAGTAGGAATTTCGTAAGGTAATGTAAAGTGTACATAAGTATAATCGGCTTCTATTTCGCTATCTTTAGTATTATCAGCTTTTATAACTCTTTTCCCGTTAATATCTTCTTCGGTTTTATATACTTTAAAACGACGTGCCAAGTCGTTGTGCAAATACACTTGATGTGCTTTATCCTCAAATTCAATACGATAAATTCGTTCTGAATTGTATTTCAAACTTTTTATGTCGAAATTTCTAAATTCGTTACAGCCATTAAAAGTATTTTCTTCGTCGTAATCATAATCCAATTCATTGCCTTTTACCAAGCGAGGTTTGAGGTTACAAATCGCATTGTCGGGACGCATGTTTTGATAAATTTTTACAAATAAATTTCGCGAAGGATTGTTAATGATGTAGTTATTTGTAACAATACTAAAATCAACTTCTTGTTTAAATCTTTTATCGTTTAATAAAGTGGCATCTTTTATTTTCCCGTTGATATTAATTTTTTGTTCCAACACCATAAAACGCTTTATAATCAATGGTTTATTTGCATCATCTATATAAACTTTTAGGATATAATTGCCTGATTTTGTAATTTTCATGGTTTCTTTTGGGAAAACCAAATTATAATGTGTATAATTTGGTATCGTATTGAAAGACATTTTGTAATCTCCGATATAATCTTCGGTAAAGCCATCAATGTATTGCGATTGTTGCAAAGGCGAAGCTTGCCAATTGGCATCGCATTGCAAAATAGTATATTTGTATCTTTTAACATCGCCATCTAAATCGTCAAACGAAAAACTAATAGTTTCGTTGGTATTTAAACTGATAATGGGCAACGACATTTCCCAACCGCTTTTGTGAATTAATACTGTTTGCAAATTATCATTCCATACACTATCGGGTATTGCTGGTATTACTATTTTTATATCAACTTTTTTAACTTCAGTAATTAATGAGTCGGCTTGTGCTTTTCCGATAGAATCTGTTTTTTGCACTATTGCATTATCTTGTGTTTGCTCAATAATTTTGGGCGAACACGAAACGAGATAAATAGCTAAAATTATTAATATTTTATTTAATGAGATTTTTTGCATCATATAATGATTTTTAATGTTTTTTTTTAGCGATTATTGTACTAAATTTTCGCAAAAGCAGAATAGCTATTTGCAAAGATACGTATAAAGATACTGAAATAGGACAGAACGTCCCTAAATTATTTGAATCTGCCGATGATAGAACTATTTTTTAAAATCTTTCTTTTTGTAAAATTTCCTTTTGTTATTTATGACTGGCTCTTTTTCTTCCCATTTCGGTGTAGCACCAATTTCGCCGGGAACTTCAATTTTTGGAATAATGGCTTTTATTAATTCTTCAATCTTTCGCAGTTTATACTTTTCCTTTGGAATAACCAGCGTAATGGCTTCGCCTTTGGCATTCACTCTTGCTGTTCTTCCTACACGGTGAACGTAATCGTCGGCATCGTGCGGTACATCGTAATTAATTACCATGTTAATTTCTTTTACATCATTACCACGGCTCATTACATCGGTAGCTACTAAAATACGTATTTGTTTCGACCTAAAGGCACTTAATACTTCTTCCCGTTTGTCCTGCTCTAAATTAGAAGAAATTCCATGAGAAGGAAAGCCATGTTTATTAAGCGATCTAACAATATCTGTTATCTTGCTTTTTGCAGAAGTAAAAATAAGGATGCTATCGTATTGTTTGCGTTCCTGCAAAATATGATTTATTAATTTAATTTTCTGTTCCTCAAATACCAAATATGCCTTTTGGTCAACACCTTCGGCAGGTTTCGACATGGATAAAGATATTTCAACCGGATTGTGTAAGGCTTTTTTAGCCAAATAACGAATACTATTGGGCATAGTAGCACTAAACATCAAGGTTTGTCGTTTTGCCGGCAAATGGGAAATAATGGCAAAAATATCATCAATAAATCCCATATCTAACATTTTATCGGCTTCGTCCAACACCAAATGCTTAATATGCTTGAAGTTTCCGTATCCCATGTTCAAATGCGACAATAGTTTGCCCGGAGTTGCCACAATAATATCAGTGCCGTTTTTTAAGGCTTCTTTTTGTGCTTCCCAATCTTTTCCATCGCCACCACCATATATTGCAACCGAACCGGCAGAAACAAAATAGGAAAATCCTTGTATTTGTTGGTCGATTTGTATTGCCAATTCTCTGGTTGGTACAATTATAAGGGTATCTATGGTATGGTCGGTTTTACCGATTAGCTTATTCAAAATAGGTAACACAAATGCTGCTGTTTTGCCTGTACCTGTTTGGGCACATGCAATTAAATCTCTGTTTTCGAGAATAATCGGTATTACTTGTTCCTGAATAGGCGTAGCCGTTTCAAAGCCTAAGTAGGATATGCCTTCTAATAGTTGTATATTGAGCTTGAGTTCTGTAAAATTCATATTCTGCAAAGGTAGGTAATTTTTAATTTATCTATCTTGTCCTAAAATAGGTTTACAAGTTAATAATTATACCGAATGAAATCAGATTTGCAAAAAAAAGGCTGTCAAAAAAATTTAAACTACCTTTTTTAATAGCTGATTAAAAAAAATAAAACAAACCTTGCAAACTAATTGATTTGCAAGGCTTTTGTTTTGTTTGTTGTGGAGCGTATGGGAGTCTTCACTAACGCTGAAACTAAATCATATCAGTCTATTCGATGTTGGATATTTTTTCTATAGTGTATATTTTGTCTGCTTTTTTCTACTACTTTTCAACTTTTTTATAACATGATTATATTAATTTCTCCTCTTCATTAATTCACTAAAATAATGACGCAAAACTTAGTTGTTATAGAGTTTGGCTACAATATAAAATCAGTATAATTTGAGTATAAAATTACTATAATTTTTTTATAAAAGCACAAAAAAATAATAAAAAATTAATACTTTATGAAAAGTTTGTACTATTGTGCTTAAAGAAGAACAAGTTTGTGAAAAATCAAGCCTAAATAATTTTAAAATCACTTTTTGTTTTTTAATTGCTCCATTATTTCGCTTGGGGTATATTGTTTATATAAAGTTATTGTGTTTTCGGGATTATTTTGGAATAATAATTGAATTTTATTAACAATAGGGAGTATTTCTTTTTTAAAAGGCAAACATTCATATTCCATTAAAAATATGTTTAATGTATCTATTCCAAATTTATCGGTACGAATTATAATGCTATCTGAAGGAAAATAAACAATAGAATCCCCTGCTGGTAAATAAAACAACAATTTATCTTTATATCCAATAATAACTTCACTTTTATCAACATCTTTTTTTATACGGGAATAGGTTTCAATTAATTCAAATGAGGTTTTTTCGTTTTGATCGAAGATATTATATTGTTGTTGCATGTTTTCCCTAATCAGATATGCCATTATTACAACTATTATTACTATTGCCATCGCAATAGTAACTTCTGATAAAGTAAATGCTTTAATTT
>CAZRCF010000099.1:7919-8253 GCA_964598505.1 uncultured Lentimicrobiaceae bacterium
TTGTGTTTATTCATTATTGTTCAATTTGTTTTGAGCTTTTAAATCTGGCAAATAAATAAACCTTTGTTGTTTTTCAATTGTATCATTATCTTCGTTTAAAGCGAAAAACTGTAGTAATATTAAATCGGGATTTAATTCGGAAGGGGTTGTTTTTTTTATCAATATGCAATTATCGTAATCAATAATTTCGTCAAAAAATCTCTTTTCATGGATTGTTTTGTTTTTAAACTCTGAGAGTTTCAGGTGAATTAAGGTTTCTTTTTCCGAAATAGTTTCTTTAAAAAGAGATACCATTAAAGAAAAAGCAATACTAAAGCTTGTTAATAAAATTACC
>CAZRCF010000099.1:8423-9267 GCA_964598505.1 uncultured Lentimicrobiaceae bacterium
GATACTTTTTATTTTAACCATTTCAATACGTTTTTTTGTTTTCCTTTATCAGAAATATTAAATTCAGGTAAAAGTTTTGGCATTTGTCTTTTACTTATTTTTCCATCAATTAACAAACTTTCGTTAACACCCGAGCTTAAATCGGTTAATTGTTTACAAAAAAGACTACCAATTATCAATCCTTTGTGGAAAACAGCTCCGGTACAATAAACATGACCTGTAATTTCTACGCCATCATTAATGCAAATAACAGGAAGTACAAATTGTTTTTGCAATACTTTTTTATTTTGAATAGCTATTACTAATCCTTCTATTTGGGCACTATCTTTTATTTTAATTACAGGATTTATTTCTGAATTAGGGAGCTGATTAAGATAAATAGCAGATGGATAGTTTAATTTAACCCCAATTCCTATTGTAATCGTGTCGCAGGAAATTATTTGTAAATTCCCTTCAAAGTGATCTTCAATAATTACTTTTGGAGCAGAAACAATGCAATTATCGGTAAATGCACTTTTTTTAATAGTTATTGATTTTGCAGATTGAACAATGCAATTCCCTATAATTGTATCGTTCGTAAGTACTATTTCATTGGTAGAATGAAATATAAGCGTAGGGGCATAGAATGTTCTTGTTTGACGAATAAAATGATCGGTATTAAGTTGGATATATTCCTTTTTGTATAGGGTTGTACAATTATTAATGTTAATATCTGAGTATCTTTGAGCTATTTCGGGAAGTGGTTGCCCTGTAATATCTACGTTTCCATAAACAAGACTGTCTCTTGCATAAGATTTACCTCCAATATAAGCTCTATCTATTCCTTTTTGGGAGATAAAAATAT
>CAZRCF010000100.1:0-9194 GCA_964598505.1 uncultured Lentimicrobiaceae bacterium
TTTTCAATTTACTATTTATTAGCAATAACAAGCATTTCAAAATCATCGGTTGTTAATTTATCATTTCTGCTAAAATTGCCGAGTTTTGCACCAAAAATATCAATTTTCTTAAATTTTAAACATTTTAACATCCATGTTATTTCGCTTGGCACATAATATCTTTCGTTACAATGCAACTCTTTTTTATTGCCAAAATCATCTTTAACAATTGTTAAATTATAATCTCTAAAAGTCATCAAATCGAATTTGTTATTTCTATAAGTAGCATTTCCATCTTCTGTTGATGAAGCACAAAAATTTTCAATTGAATGATGTAAAGGAAATAATCCGTTGAGAGTAGTAAATATCAATTTTCCGTTTTCGGTTAAAGCATTTGAAGCATTTTCTAATATTTGAAAATTCATTTCATCGGTTTCCATAAGCGGAAAAGCACCTTCGCATAACATAATAATTAAATCAAATTCTTTTGAAAAATTCAGATTGCGTGCATCAGCTTTAATAAAATTAATATTTACTTTTTGCTGTAAAGCCTTTTCTTTGGCTCTATTTAAAAGCGATTCCGATAAATCAACGCCGGTAATTGTGTAGCCACGCTTTGCCAACTCAATTGAATGGCGACCGGTTCCACAACCTAAATCTAAAATTTTTAACGATTTATTAAAACCAACTTCTTGTTCAATAAAATCGCACTCTTTTATTGTTCCTTGAACAAAGCATTCGTTGTCGTATTTGTAACCATAGTTTTCAAATAGCTCTTCGTACCACTGTTTCATTTTTTTAAATTAAATTTTTATCAAAAATAACTCTTTTCTATAAAAATGCAATAAAAAAAACAATTTTTATTAAGTTCCATTTTTAAAAAGTAATATATTATTAATTTTAATTCTAAATAATTACTATAATCATTTACAAAAAGAATTAACTTTGTAAAAAAATATAATTTTACATGTATATTCCCGATATAACTAAAGAGAAACATGAGATATTAAGTAAGTATCGCGATTTATTGTCAATAATTGGACCCAGAACTAATCCTAAGCAAAAACGAGATATACGAAAAGCATTCAAATTAGCTGTAACTGCTCACAAAGATATGCGTAGGAAAAGCGGTGAGCCATACATTTATCATCCTATTGAAGTAGCTCGAATTGCTGCTGCCGATATTGGATTAGGTGCTACAAGCATTATTTGTGCTCTTTTGCACGATGTAGTAGAAGATACCAACTATACCTTAGACGATATTAAAGAAATTTTTGGCGAAACAGTAATGCAAATTATTGATGGGCTTACAAAAATTGAAGGTGTTATGGATATGAAAACTCCTTCGATGCAAGCTGAAAATTTCAGAAAAATATTACTTACTCTTGCCGATGATGTAAGAGTAATATTAATAAAACTTGCCGATCGTTTGCATAATATGCGAACTCTTGATTCGATGGTAATTGAAAAACAACTAAAAATTGCTTCAGAAACAGCATTTTTTTACGCACCTTTAGCACACCGACTAGGACTATATACTATAAAAAGTGAACTCGAAAATTTATCGTTAAAATATACCGAACCCGATATTTATAAAACAATTTCAGCAAAAATTTTAGAAACAAAAGAAGAACGCGAACGCTTTATTGAACAATTTGCAGCACCAATAAAACAACGATTAAAAAACGAAGGGCTAAATTTTGAAATTGTTAGCCGAGTAAAATCATCTTATTCAATTTGGCAAAAAATGAAGAAAAAAGAGATTTCTTTTGAAGAAGTTTACGATTTATTTGCCTTTAGAATTATTATTGATTCACCTTTTGAATTAGAAAAATCAGATTGTTGGAAAGTTTACACCATTATAACTTCAATATATATTCCAAATCCCGACCGTTTAAGAGACTGGATTTCAATTCCTAAGTCAAACGGATACGAATCGTTGCACACAACAGTTATGAGTTCGAGTGGTAAATGGGTTGAAATTCAAATCCGCTCAAAACGAATGAACGAAATTGCAGAAAAAGGCTACGCTGCTCATTGGAAGTACAAAGGACTTTCTACAAATGAAAAGAATTTTGAACAAGGACTTGATGAATGGCTTGAAAAAATAAAAGAGATATTAAAAAGTGATGATTCAAACGCATTAGATTTTCTTAGCAATGTAAAATTAGATATATTTTCAGATGAAATTTTTGTTTTCACTCCAAAAGGAGAGATGAAAACATTACCCAAAAAATCTACTATCTTAGATTTTGCTTACAGCGTTCATACTCAATTAGGCAACCATTGTATTGGGGCTAAAGTTAATCACAATCTTGTTCCATTAAGTTATAAACTGAAAAGTGGCGATCAAATTGAAATTATAAGCTCAAAAAAACAAGTTCCACAAGAAGAATGGATTGAGCTTGTAGTAACTTCAAAAGCACGTGATGCGATAAAAGAGGTGTTAAAAGAACAAAAAAAGAAATTGATTGAAATTGGCAAAAATATATTTGAAACAACAATTGTTATTGAAAATAGTGAAAAACAAAAAGCGATATTTCAACAGATTTTAAATAAGACTTCTTCCAAAAATGCAAACGAACTATATTTAAAGTTAGGCAAAGGATTAATTACAACAGATGATATTAAAAAAGCACAAGAGAAAAAAAGTCGTCGTTTTATCGATTATATAACTCTACGTCAATTAATTGGACAAAAAACTAACGAAAAATCTCTTGATAAAGTAATTACAAATCAATTAAAAAACAAACCTGAATCACTTCTTTTAGACGAGAAAATTGAAAAAATTCACTACTCAATTGCCGAATGTTGCAATCCAATTCCGGGCGATCAAGTAATTGGTTTTACTAAATCAGACAATAATATCGAAATTCATCGAACTAATTGTGGTGAAGCTATGCAACTAATGTCGAAATTTGGAAATGGAATAATAAAAGCAAAATGGATAAATCAAGAAACTTTATCACTTCTTGCGGGAATAAAAATAATTGGCATCGATAGAAAAGGACTTATTAATGAATTAACAAATGAAATTTCTGATAATTTAAATTTAAATATGCGTTCAATAAATTTTGAAAGCTCGGAAGGAGTTTTCCAAGGTGTAATTATGCTTTATGTTAGCGATTTACCTAGTTTAACCAATTTAATGAATAGCCTTAAAAAAATTGATGGAATTCAAAAAATTAGTCGAATAAATTCATATACAAAATAATTTTTCATGGAATTAATTTCTTAAAAATAATTTTTATTTAAACTAAAATTAAATTAGCAAATTATTTTTTTATAAATTTATACCGCAAATCAAAAAAAATGAAAAAGAAAGATTCAAATTTCAACAATATTGAAGAGGTAAAAGACTACTTTACAAAATATTTAGAAACTCATGGTCAAAGAAAAACTCCCGAACGATATACTATTTTAAAAGAGATATATAATTTAGAGAAACATTTTGATATTGAATCGCTTTATATACAAATGAAAAACAGCAAATATTTAGTAAGTAGAGCTACATTATATAACACTATTGAACTATTGATGCAATGCGGTTTGGTAAAAAAACACATGTTCGATAATAACTATGCCCAATACGAAAAAGCATATTTTTTTAAACAACACGATCATGTAATTTGTATAAATACAAAAGATATTTTTGAATTTTGCGATCCAAGAATTCAACAGATAAAAGAGTCGGTAGAAAAGATGTTTGGTGTTGATATTTCGCATCACTCCCTAACATTTTATGGAACAAAAAATGAAGAAACGATAAATAATTGATTACTTTTTTAAAAATAATTATTTACCTTTGAAAAAAATAGATATTACTTTTTACAAATTCTAAAAGAAAAAATAAAAATGAAAGTTGATGTATTACTAGGATTACAATGGGGCGATGAAGGTAAAGGCAAAATTGTAGATGTTTTAACACCAAATTATGATATTGTTGCTCGATTTCAAGGAGGTCCAAACGCCGGACATACTTTAGAATTTGACTCTCAGAAATTTGTTTTACATACTATTCCCTCTGGAATTTTTCGTAAAAACACTGAAAACTTAATTGGCAATGGAGTAATTATTGATCCTGTAATTTTGTTACGAAAAGAAGTTGCATCAATTTCTGCACTTACCGATGTTAGGTCAAAATTATTTATTGCCGAAAAATCTCATCTAATTTTACCATCACATCGCTTGTTAGATTATGCAAACGAAAAACAATTAGGAAAAAGTAAAATAGGCTCAACATTAAAAGGAATTGGACCTACATATACCGATAAAACTGCTCGAAATGGAATTCGTATTGGTGATATTTTACTTCCAAATTTCAAACAAAAATATAATGCTTTAACTGCCAAACATTTTCAATTAATAAAAGGAATGGGAGTTTCACTTAACGAGGTTTTAATAGATGGACATAGTTTCGGTTTATACGAACAAATGTGGTTTGAATGTATCGAAGAATTAAAATCATACAATATAATAAATGGCGAATACTATATAAATAATGCTTTAAAAAATGGAAAACGAGTTCTTGCCGAAGGAGCTCAAGGATCGCTATTAGATATTGATTATGGCTCTTACCCTTTTGTAACATCTTCAAATACAATTACATCAGGGGTATGTAATGGATTAGGAATTGCTCCGTCATCGGTAGGTAATGTTTTTGGAATTTTTAAAGCCTATTGCACTCGAGTTGGTTCGGGACCTTTTCCTACTGAACTAGATGATAATATTGGACAAACGATGAGAGATATTGGTCGCGAATATGGTTCAACTACAGGTCGCCCTCGTCGTTGCGGCTGGCTCGATTTGCCATTGTTAAAATATTCATGTATGCTTAATGGCGTAACCGATTTAATTATGATGAAAGCTGATGTGTTAAATGCTTTTGAAAAAATAAATATTTGCACAGATTACACTATTGATGGTAAAAAAACTAATCAAATTCCTTACTCTTTTGATATTGATTTTTCCTTAAATTATAATATCTTAGATGGTTGGAATCAAGAAATTAATAGTAAAATTATGCCCGAAAAATTAAATAATTATATAAAATATATCGAAGATTACATCGAAATTCCAATTACAATAGTTTCAACAGGTCCCGATAGAACAGAAACAATATTTATCAATAAATAAAAATTAATTATGAAAGACTTAAAATGGATATCAGTTATTTATAAATCATTGGTGTTAATTCTTTTTACCGTAATTTCAATATCTACTAATGCTCAAAAGATTAAATCAGAGAATGTACCAATTGAGGTAATTGACGCATTAAAAAAAGAATACCCAACTGCAAAAATAAAAGAATGGAATTTAGTTAGCAATCAATATGTTGCAAGTATTAAAGATGATGGAAGTAATGGAAAATGTTTTATTACAGAAGAAGGAAAGTTAATAGAAACTCATTTTGAAGCATCAATACAAGAATTACCAACGAATATTAATGAATACGTTGAAAAAGAATATGTTGGCTGCGATATTGTAAAATGTTTGCTAATTCAAAAACCAAACGAAAAGGCTCAATATTTAATTGAAATAAAGAAAAAAGGTATTGGAACCGGTGAATCATCTGTTGTTACATTTAATAATATTGGGAAATTATTATCAAGGAAAGATCCAGAAAACTTTACTTTAAATAATGAAATAAAACAGAAAACAGAAAGTAAAAAAACTGAAAATACAAACAAAAAAATATCAAAAAAAGAAGATGTTACAGAACCAACTGAAAATAAGAAAAAAGAAAAAATCAGCAAAAAAACTACTAAAAACGATGAAGTAATTGAAAATAAAGATGAAAATAATCCAAAAGAAAAAGCGATAACTAAAAAAGATAATAATAAATCGACTGTTAAAGAAAAAACAACAATTAAAAAAGATAACTCAAAAAATGAAGAAGTAGTTGAAAAAAAGAAAAAGAGGTCAAAAAAAGATCCTATTTTAGAGAATGAAATTAATGAAAATTTAGTCCCTGCTTTAGTAAAAAAAGGGTTTCAGAAAAAATTTCAAAAAATTGAAGATGTAAAATGGTTTAACATAAAGGGCGATACAATTTATTGGGCAAAATGTATTTATAGAGAGCAGGATTGTGAGATGTTTTTTTCAGTATCAGGATTTTGGATTGAGTTGAAAACGGAATTAACAAAAGAAACGCTTCTCCCATTAATGTCAAAATATTTGGAGAAATATTATAAAGAATATGAACTTGTGTCGGCAGTAAAAATTCAAAGAGCCGATAAAAAAGATAGCTTTACTATAAAAATATTAGAATTAAGAAATTTTAAATCAAAAGCAGAAACAACAATATTTTTTGATAAGCTTGGCAAACTAATAAAAACAATTGATGCACCTTATAATATTGAATCAAATGAAGATGCCGATGAAACAGCTGCTGACAATAAAGTAGATAACATCTTTGAAAAAGAACAAGATAATTTGAATGACGGAACAGAAAAGATGTTAAATAAAACTATAAAAGATGAAGAACTGCCTAGTAATATAACATTATATATTTCAAAGAATTTTAAAGATTTAGAGATTAAAAAATCTGTTTTTAAAGAAGATAATGAAATGGGAAGAGTATTTGAAGTTATCATAGCTAAAGTAGGTATAAACCAAGAATCTACATATCTTTATTTTAACAAAGAAGGAAATTTTATAAAATCCGTTAAAGAAGATGATAATTCGCCTAAAAATAAAGTAAAAATAAAAAATAATGAATTTGCACCTCCAACTGAAGTGATAAATTCATTTAAAGCAAAATTTGCGAAAGCCACTGATATTAAATGGGAAGAAGGCGAAGACAGCACATATATTGTTTCATATTATGATAAAGAAAAAGAGCAAAAGTCTTATTATTCGGCTAATGGTACTTGGCAAAAAACAACTACCGAAATCGACCCTGAGAATGTAAGTATGGCAATTAAAGCTTATATCGAAAAAAATTATAACGGGTATAAAATACTAACTGCTACTTCAATAAAAAAGAGTGATAAAAAAACATATACTGTTGTGAATATTAAACATAAGAAAATTAAAACTGATGAAACACTTGAATTTAATCAGGTAGGAAAACTTGTTGTAAATAAAGATGAGTAAAATTGATGAAAGAGATTGTATTTGCAACAAATAACAAGCATAAACTTGAAGAGATAAAACCTTTACTTGCTTCATATTTTAAAGTTATAAGCCTCTCGGAATTGGGTGTTTTTGAGGATATTCCGGAAACAGGAACAACATTAGTAGAAAACGCTTTTCAAAAAGCCAGATTTATATTTAATCGTTATAATATTGATTGTTTTGCCGATGATACAGGATTAGAAATTGAAGCATTAAACAATCGTCCAGGTGTATATTCTGCCCGATATGCAGGAGAAAAAGCCTCTTTTGATGATAATGTAAATAAAGTGCTTGATGAATTAAAAAACATTGAGAACAGGAAAGCTTGTTTTAAAACAGTTATTGCACTTATTTTAGATGGTAAAGAATACTTTTTTGAAGGTAATATTGAAGGAATAATTACAACAGAAAAACACGGACAAGACGGTTTTGGATACGATCCAATATTTAAGCCTTTGGGAAGTGATTTAACTTTTGCAGAAATACCTTTAAACGAAAAAAATAAAATTAGCCATAGAGCTATTGCTACAAAAAAACTTATCAATTTTTTTGAAAATATTTAATCTTGCAAATATAAATAGTTGAATATAAATGACATATCGAAAATATTATTATTTATCTTAATCTAATATTTTGACCAGGTTTAATCTTGTCACCTTTAATTTTATTTAGTTTTTTAAGCTTCGCTACAGTTGTTCTATTTTTTTGAGCAATTTGCGAAAGGCTTTCTCCTTTTCGAACTTTATAATATTTAGTAGCCTTAAAAGATTTTTTATACTTTGAAATATTATACATATAATCGAAAGTACTTTTTGTAATTGTAAAATTTTCTGATTTTACTTTTTTATTTTCATAATCAATAATATCTCTTGGGTTAATTGCTGCACCCAAATATCTATATTCTAAATGTAAATGGCTGCCTCTCGACCAACCCGTATTGCCACCTAATCCAATAAAATCACCAGCATTTACACGTTGATTTACAAAAACATTTATATTTGAAAGATGAGCATAAAGTGATTCTAAGCCATTGTCATGCCTAATTACAACTACATTTCCATAAGATCTACTTCTTTTTGTTAGCCTAACAACACCATCAAAACAATTAACTACTGTGTCACCAGTATTCAAATCTAAATCAATGCCATAATGATAATGTCTTCGTCTCCAACCGAAATTTGAAGTAACTCTACCAGGAACAGGAGGAATGTATTTTGATTTAGAGGTAACTAATTTTAAAGATATTGGATCAAATTTATTTGAAAAATTAAATTTTGGATAATGTATTTGCAACGAATCCCAACTTTCGTATATTCCGGCATCGGGCAAATCATCTTCAACTAATGCAATTGAAGTATCATTTTCAGAATATACAGAATCAGATATATCAGAAAAAAAATAGTATCCCAAAGAATCTACAAAATAATTCATATTATTTAGCAAATCAATGCTGTCATTTAAACTTTCGTATACTAAAATTGTATCCTTCCCATTATTAACTTGGGCTTTAACTTTTTCTGAAATAAAAACAAATGATAAAAATATAATAATTATCAAAATGTGTTTGCAAAATATCTTCATTAACTAATAATTTATTGGGATTTTATATTAGCAAAAGTATGTATAAATATTTATTTATCTCTACAAAAAAGAGAGTTTTTATTAATATTTATAAGAAATTAACTTTTTTATCAAACTAAAAATTAACAAAACATAGAAATAAAAATGCTTTTTATTATTAATAAATTTGGTAAGAAGTTTTTTTTTATATATTTTTGACTGCTAAAAAACAATTTATCCAATTATGGTTACTAAAATTTATAATTATGAATAAATATAAAAAACTTTTTATCTATCTTCTTTTATTAATATTTGCATTACCATCAATTAGTGTAATTGAATCTTGTTCGCCATCTTATAGAAATTATCGTAAAATTGCTAAGAAAAAAAATGTTAAGCACGCAAAAAAATATAAGGGTCGTTTTCAAAAAAAATTACAAAAAGGCACAACTCCAATTCATCACTCATATATTATTTCTAAAGGAAAAGGCACAAAATTACATTACTAAAATAATGTTTTTAACAAAAACTTTATT
>CAZRCF010000101.1:0-9157 GCA_964598505.1 uncultured Lentimicrobiaceae bacterium
TAGCTATGAGTAGCTTATCATTCTCCCAAGGAACCCTTAAAGGGAAAGTAACAGAAGCAGAAGGAAAAACACCAATTCCGTACGTTAATGTTATTATTGAACAAGGTGGTAAAATGTTTGGTGGTGCTGTATCAGACGATGATGGCAATTATACCATAAAACCAATTCCGCCAGGAAAGTATAACCTTAAAGCTTCATTTATGGGCTATAATAATAGCTTGCATAATGGTATTTTAATTAGTGGAACTGGTATTACATTTGTAAATGTACAAATGACTTCAGATGCTATAGGGCTTAAAGAGGTTATTATTCCATGGGTAAGACCTTTAATTTCTATAGATGGTGGCTCATCGGGAAACACATTAGGAGCTGAAGAAATTTCAAAAATGCCTGTACGTACTGCAGAAGGTATTGCTTCAACAATGGCTGGTGTGCAAGGTACCGATGGAAATATGGGAAGTGTTCGTGGTCAGAGAGCTGATGGAACTGTTACATATATTAATGGTATTAGAGTAATTGGAAGTAATTCTGTTCCGGCTTCATCAATTGAAGAGATTAGAATGATTACTGGTGGTGTACCTGCAAAATATGGCGAAGCTGTTGGTGGTGTAATGGATATTACATTAAAAGGACCTTCGCGTAGTTATGCTGGAGGAATAGAATTAGCTGGTTCATTAGATGGTTACAATAACTTTACTGCTGCCTTTAGTTTAACTGGACCACTTATTAAAAGTAAAAATAAAGACGATGCTTCATCTCTTTTAGGTTTCTTTATCGGTGGTGAATTTAATTCATCAAAAGATGGCTATCCTGCTCAAGGCGGAACATGGAAATTAAAAGACGCTGTTAGAGAAAACTTAGAACAAAACCCCATTATATATTCTGCCGAAGCAATTAATTTCAGTAAAGAGTTCCTTTATAAAGATGATTTGGAGAAGATACATGCACGTGAAAATACCGGCTCTTATAGTGGAACAGCAAATGCATCAATAGATGTTAAAACTGGCAAAAACACCAATTTGTCTTTTGGGGGTTCATTTAATTTTAATAGAGGCAAGGAGTGGGATCGCTTTAATTCGTTGATGAATTCAGAAAGAAATCAGATGACAAATAATTACACTTATAGTGTATATGGGAAATTTTCGCAACGTTTTCGTAATGACTCTGCAAAATTAATTAAAAATGTTTTTTACCAATTGCAACTCGATTATTCAAAATATTACACAGAATCGATGGATCCTATTCATAAAGAGAATTTTTTTGATTATGGTTATATCGGTAAATTTAAAACATATAAAGCCCCATCGTATGAAAGGAAAAGTGTAACTATTAATGGTATGAATTATGAAGATGTTTGGGTTCAATCAGACATTTACGATTCCTTAGTTACTTTCGAGCGTTCGGAGATAAATCCATTTTTAGCTAATTACAATAATAGTGGAATAACATTTAGTAATTATAATCAAATTAGATTATCTAAAGGTCTTATAAATGGCGAGCAACCCGATAATTTATATGGTATATATAGTGCTCCTGGAGCAGTTACATCGGGTTATAGTAAATATCAAAGAACCCAATTAGGTTTTACAGCAAATGGTAGTGCCGATTTTGGCAAACATGCTATCGAATTTGGTTTTGAATACCAACAATTAAGTAATAGTGGTTATTCTTTGGGTTCAACAACAACAGGTTACTATGTTTCAGGATTATGGAATTTAATGAGAGGTTTAGCAAATAGTCATATTGAACAATTAGATTTAAATAATCCGAAACAAGTTTTTGCTAACGATGGTTTTGGCAATATGGTATTTGTTGATACCGTTAATTATGAAAGAAACAATAACAGAGAGGGTCATAAGTTTTTTGATAGAAATTTAAGAACCAAATTGGGTCTTAGTTTAACAGGAAACGATTGGATTGATATTGACAACTTAGATCCATCAACTTTTTCTTTAGATATGTTTAGTGCCGAAGAACTACTTAATGGTAATTATCCTTATGTAGATTATTATGGATTCGATCATACTGGTAAAAAAATTAGTGGTCAGTATAGTATTGATGACTTTTTAAACAAAATTGATGCAAATGGGAATTTATCAAGAAATATTGGAGCTTATGAACCAATATATATGGCTGGTTATATTCAAGATAAATTTGCTTTCGAGGATTTAATATTTTCAATTGGTTTTCGTATTGATAGATTTGATGCAAATCAAAAAGTATTAAAAGATAATTATTTATTTGCCCCAGCCAGAACTGTTGGAGAGGTATCAACAATTGGAGGAAAACAAATTACCCATCCATCAAATATTGGAAGCGATTACTATGTTTATGTTGATGATGCAGCTAATCCTTCATTAATAACAGGCTATCGAAGCGGAACTACTTGGTATAACAGTCTTGGACAGGTAATTCAGGAATCAAATATTCTTAGGCAAGGTACTACTACTGGTGAGGTTACGCCTTATTTAATTGAAGACCCTTCAGTTAAGTTATCTGCAAATGCTTTTAAAGATTATGAACCACAATTTTCGTTAATGCCTCGTATTAATTTCTCATTCCCAATATCAGACGAAGCTCTTTTTTATGCTCACTATGATGTTATTACAAAAAGGCCAAACGAAGGTAATTTAAGACTAAACCCTATTGATTACTTAAATATTGAAAGAGCTGGAACAAATAATATTGCTAATCCAAATTTAAAACCTGAACAAAAAGTTGATTACGAAATTGGTTTTAAACAAGCATTAAATAAAAAATCAGCGATGACAATTAGTGCTTATTATGCTGAAAACAGAGACCAAATACAATCATTCCGCTTTTCCGATGCTTTTCCTAATACATATTATTCATTTAATAATATTGATTTTGGTACAACTCAAGGTTTTATTTTAGATTATGAGTTGCGTTCAACTGATAATGTAAGAATAGGAGCTAGTTATACTTTACAATTTGCTAAAGGAACTGGCTCAAGTACTACATCGTCAAAATCAATTGTTACTTCTGGTCAACCAAATTTAAGAACCTTATCTCCATTAGATTTCGACCAACGACACGCATTAAAAGTAACTTTTGATTATCGTTTTGGTTTTGGAAAAGATTATAATGGACTAAAAACAAAAAGAGCTACTAAAGACGGGAAAGTAAAAGTAATTAACTGGTTTGAAAATACTGGAATAAACTTTACATTTCAAGGAACTTCAGGTTCTCCATATACAAGATCATCTACAATAGAGAGTATAAATAGAATTGGGACAACACAAACTTCTGGTAGTATGAACGGTTCAAATTATCCGTGGCAATTTTGGGTAGATACAAGAATTGACAAAGCTTTTATGATTACTCTTAGAGAAAAAAAGGATAATAAAAAAGCAAAAATAGCCTCAGTAAATGTATATTTATCAGTATTAAATTTGTTCAATATCAAAAATGTTAGACGCGTTTATGCTTATACAGGCAATGCCGATGATGATGGTTTTTTAACTGCCGCACAATACCAGCAACAAATAAGCACTTATATTAACACTCAATCATTTATTGATATGTATCGTGCAGCAGTAGCATACCCTTATAACTATAGTTTGCCTAGAAGAATAAATTTAGGGGTTCAAATAAGTTTATAAATTAAGATATTAAAATAATAAGAAAAACAAAATAAAATGAAAAAATTTGTAACCTTAATAAAAATATCACTCTTGAGCATTATGCTTCTTAGCCAAGTTTCTTATGCTGAAAAATGGAAAGGTGTGATAAAAAAAGGAACTAATAATGGAACATCTAAGGTTTCTAACTGCGTTCCGCCTAGTGGCTCTTCTGAACTAGATCTTAATAATGTTCGTGCTCTTATTCATACAGGTGGTGATATGTGGCATAATGAAACTCCCCAGTATGAAATTCCTAGAGGTTCTCGCAAACATTCAATGTTTTCTGCATCTCTTTGGATAGGTGGTAGAGATATTAACGACCAGCTTAGACTTGCTGCTTTAAAATTTCGCCAACAGGGTAACGATTTCTGGACAGGACCTCTTACAAAAGATGATAGAGCATTTACATCTAGTAATAACTGTAGAATATACGACAAACACTGGAAAATTTCGCGTGCCGATGTGGAAAAATTTAATGCATTTAATGAGGGAACTCTTAATGATCCCGATTACACTATTCCTCGTGTAATTAAAGAGTGGCCTGCACATCCTATTGATGGCAACCCTGACCAAGCATTTTATTTAGCCCCGTTTTACGATATTAATGGCGATGGTGTTTACAATTGGGAAGATGGTGATTATCCTTATTACGATTTTGATAATTCATTATGCCCAAAAAATAATATTGGAGGAACTCCTGAACCTACTTATGGATCAAATCCAAATCCTCCTTATGCTCATGTAACAGAAAAAGGTGGTATTTTAGTTGATCAAATATTAAAAGGCGATATGACTCTTTGGTGGGTTTTTAACGATACTGGTGCTCCTCATACCGAATCGCAAGGTGAAGCTATTGGTTTAGAAATTAGAGCTCAAGCTTTTGCTTTTGCTACTAACGACGAAATTAATAATATGACTTTTTATTCTTATGAAATTATTAATCGCTCCACTTTTACGCTAACCAATACCTATTTCAGTCAATGGGTTGATACAGATTTAGGAAATGAAGATGACGATTATGTTGGTTGTGATGTTAGAAGAGGTTTAGGTTACTGCTATAACGGAAAGAATGTTGATGGAACAGGATTATTTGATGAGTACGAAGGAAATCCACCAGCTATTGGAGTTGACTTTTTTCAAGGTCCATATATGGATCCTGATAACTGTGATAATCCTTCATTTAACGGAACAGGTATTGCAGGTCCTACAATACCAAGTGGTCCATATACAGAAAATGATATTGTTACAAATAATGAATCTTCATTACCGTTTACTTTTGTTGCTATTGTTAACGGTGTAAGAAAAGATTCTACTGCAAATTTTATTGTTAGAGCCGAAGCTATAAATGGTGTAAATTTTGGCGATGGAGTAGTTGATAATGAACGTTTTGGTATGCGTCGATTTGTTTTCCACACCAATAGCGGTCCAAATCCAGCAACAAACGATCCTGATAATGCAATAGGATATTATAATCTTTTAAGAGGTATTTGGTTAGACAATTCGAATATGGTATATGGTCGCACTGGTCACAGAAATGAAGGTGGTACTATACCTGCTTCTTTTATGTTTCCAGGCGACACTGATCCTTGGAATTGGGGTACAAATGGTGCACCTACATCAGGTGATTGGACTGAAGAAAATTCTAACAATGCTCCAGACGATAGACGATTTATGCAATCGGCAGGACCATTTACATTAAAACCAGGTGCTGTTAATTATATTACTGTTGGTATTCCATGGGCAAAAGCTACAAGTGGTGGACCTTTTGCTTCTGTTGAACTTCTTCGTATTGTAGATGATAAATGTCAAACACTTTTCGATAATTGCTTTAAAGTTATTGATGGACCTGATGCTCCAAAATTAGCTTACCAAGAGCTTAATAAAGAAGTAATTCTTTATATAAGTAATCCTACAGGCAATAATAAAAATGAAGGATACAACGAAATTGATCCAACTATTGCTGAAAAAGCAAATGATACTGTATTTTATGATAGATACTATCGTTTTGAAGGTTATCAAATTTTCCAACTAAAAAATGCATCAGTTAATATATCTGATATTAATAATGCCGATTTATGTCGATTTGTTGCTCAGTGCGATAAAAGAAATTTTGATGCTAACGGCAATGCTATTGGGAAATTAACAAATTATAATTTTGATGAACGAATAGGCGGTAATGTAGCTCAACTAATGGTAGATGGTGCTAATAATGGTATATATCATAGTTTTAGGGTAACCGAAGATAGATTTGCAATAGGAGATAGGCGATTAGTAAATCATAAAAAATATTATTTTATTGCTATAGCTTATGCGTATAACAATTTTAAAAAATACTCTCAAGTGCATGGTGAAAATGGCTTAGATGGTCAAAAAAAACCATACTTAGCGGGCAGAAAAATGAGTACCGGTGGTGCAATAACTCCAATTACTGTTGTTCCTCATATAACCTCAGTAGAAGCAAACGGCACAGTATTGAATGCTGCTTACGGTGATCAACCAGAAATTACTCGAATTGAAGGTAATGGTAATGGTGGACTAATTTTAGATTTAAAACAGAGTTCTATTGATAAAATTATGTCTATTGGAAAAGCTGATGTTGCAGAATACTTGCCTAATAAAGGACCATTAAATATTAAAGTTGTTGATCCACTTAGGGTAAAAGCTGACGAATTTACATTAAAATTTTTGGATACATCAAATGCTTCGGAAGTAAATGGTAATTTCAGATGGCAAATAATTAGCAGCGATTTACAAGATACTATTAACTCTGAAACAGCAATAAGTGTTGGTAATGAGCAAATTTTGGAGGATTTAGGTATTTCAGTTAATGTTGAAAATTTTGCTTTTGAATATACATATCCTAACGCTATAGCAAGAACACCGCCAGTTGCAAACATTGTAAACACACAAGTATTAGAATCTACAATATCTTATGCTGACGAAACAAGACCTTGGCTTTCTGGCATAAGGGATGTTGATGGTCCATCATCAGCCAACTGGATACGCTCTGGATCGGTTTCGTATGGAGATGATCCTACTGCTGAACAAAGGCTACTTGAAGATTATTATATATGGGAAGATCCCGCAGAAGGCTTTTTAGGTAGTAATAATTTTTGGTATGATGCTTCGCAACAATACGAAAATGTAATTAATGGAACTTGGGCTCCTTATGCATTGGTTAGTAAAAACATAAATTGCCCTGGTTTTAGTTTAGAATCAGGTTATGTACGTAACTTGAGTGATTTATATAGTGTAGATATTGTTTTAACACCTGATAGATCAAAATGGTCAAAATGTATGGTTCTTGAAACTGGAGATGATCCTGCATTATCAATTGGACATGCACGAAAACTTGAACCAAGAAAAGCACGCTCTGTAGATAAAGATGGTAGAGTTGTTGATAATGTAGCTGATTCAGGTATGGGATGGTTCCCTGGTTATGCAATTAATTTAGAATCGGGTGAGCGCCTTAATATAATGTTTGGAGAAGATTCATGGTTAAGCAGTGATAATGGAGCAGATATGATATTTAACCCCTCAGCTAGAGAATATACAAATCTTGGAGATGTAAGATGGGGAGGAAAACATTTTGTTTATATTATGGGGCATAAATCAGCATTAACAACAACTGTTGGAGATACTACTTACCCTGGATATGATGAATGTGCATTTATTAAACAGAAATTTATTAATTATTTTTCTACACCAGATAACATTAATCTTCAAAATGTTAAAAAAACAAGAATAATGTCAACTGCAATGTGGGCAGGTATTCCAATGCCAGCTCCAGGCCAAATAGGGAATTGGTTATCAAATGAATGTAAGATAAGAATTAGAGTTGCTCGTCCATACAAACGCAATTATACAATGTCAACCTCATCATCTTCACCTCAAAACAACAATTTTCCTATGTATAAATTTAATACTGGAATATTTGCTACTCAAACAAATAATAATGATGTTGCAAAATCTGCTTTAGACCTAATTAATGTTGTTCCAAACCCTTATTATGGTTTCTCATTTTATGAAGAAAATCAGTTAGATAATAGAATTAAAATTGTAAACTTGCCAGATAAATGCACAATTTCAATTTATTCAGTAAATGGCACGTTAGTTCGTCAGCTTAAAAAAGACGATACCAAATTTACATCTGTTGAATGGGATTTAAAAAATCATGCAGGAATTCCAATTGCAGGTGGCGTGTATATTATGCATATAAAAGCTGATGGTATTGGCGAAAAAACAATAAAATGGTTTGGTGCACTCCGACCAACTGACGTAAACTCATTTTAATAAATAACAAGGATTGGAAAACAATTTAATACGGAAAAATATGAAAAAAGAGATAAAAAGAGTATTAAGTTTAACATTAATCGGACTTCTTATTTTTCCTGCATTAATAGTAAATGCAGGAAATGAAGACCGATCGGGTCAGGCTGGTGCTGCTGAACTATTGATAAACCCATGGGCTAAAGGAGCTGGATGGGGAAATGTAGGTATTGCTAATGCCAGAGGTGTTGAAGCTATGTTTTTAAATGTTGCAGGTATTGCATTCACAAATAAAACTCAAATAGCATTTATGAATACTCAATGGCTTAAAGGCTCAGGCACAACTGTTAATTCATTTGGTTTAACACAAAGAGTTGGTAGCACAAGCGTTTTAGGAATTTCAGTTGCCTCTATGGGCTTCGGTGATATTCAGATTACTACTACCGAAAACCCTGGTGATGATCCAAATACAGGAATTGGAACATTTTCTCCAAGTTTTATAAATGTTACAGTTTCTTATGCAAAATCATTTTCAGATGCTATTCATGGTGGTTTTTCTGTAAAATTAGTTAATGAATCGATATCTGATTTGAATGCTACTGGAGCTGCTTTTGATGCAGGAATTCAATATGTTACCGGAGATTACAAAAATATTAGATTTGGTATTGCTTTAAAAAATATTGGTACTCCAATGAGTTTTGGTGGCGATGGTTATTCAATTCGTGGTTTAGTAAATGGATCGGAAAACAATCAAACCTTAGAACAACGAGCTGCTCAATTTGAACTTCCATCATTATTATCAATTGGTGGTTCTTATGATTTTCTTTGGGCAAAAAAAGCAAATAACATTGCACCAGATACTACCAATAAGGTTAAAAAATCAAAATTAAGCTATGATAATGCACAACATAGATTAACAATTGCTGGAAATTTTATATCAAATGCTTTTACTAAAGACCAATACATTTTAGGAGTTGAGTATAGCTGGAATAATATGTTGCAAATTAGAGGTGGTTACAACTACGAATCAGATTTGACTAATGAAGAAACTAATAAAACAACATTTACCGGAATTAATTTTGGGGCTTCAATTATAGCACCTTTAAATAAAGCAAAAAAATCTAATTTTTCAATAGATTATGCATATAAATCTACAAGACATTTTAGTGGATGCCATACAATAGGTGCTACTATTACTTTGTAGTTTATTGGAATTTATTTTTATTTTCTAATATTTAGAGAGA
>CAZRCF010000102.1:0-9092 GCA_964598505.1 uncultured Lentimicrobiaceae bacterium
AAATAAGTACATCAGTTTGTCCTTTTGTAGGATTTTCAGAATATTGTAATGGTTTAATTCCTGAATTATTTGAATCTAAAATTACCGACCATTCTTCGTTATTATTAATTTTTGGAATATCAATCATACATGAACTTTCTGAAGCATTATGTGCAACAAATATTTTTGAAAAATATGTTTTATTAATTCCTTTTCCATATTCATTTTCTAAAGTATTGTCGATTAAATATGCTATACAATTGTTATTACTTATTGAAATAAATTTTAATCCATTACATATATTTTTAGTTAAATTCATTCTTAGGGCAGAAATTGACCTACGCATTAAAATTAAACCCTTGTAATATTCAATCATGTTTCTAACAATTGGAGCATATTGATTATTCATTCTATCCCAACGAAACATATTTGTGTAATCGTTTGAGCAATAAGAATTTTCGTGGAAATAACAACTATTTTCTTCTTCATTAACAAACTGTGAAGTTAATGCTCGGTTTCGCTCCTTATCAAATTTCGAAAGAGGTTTTGTGCGTAGTAATTCGTCGCCACCATGCAAAATAATTTTACCTTGCGAAGTAAATAACATAGCCGAAGCCAAACGCATTAGTCGAGCACGCTCAAATCCTGTACTGTCTTGCCACGAAAGGTTTATTTTGTCCCAAAGTGTTAATCCATCATGGATTGATAAATAATTTAAACACGAAGAAGGATATTCGGCAAAAAGATTATAATTGTTGTAAAAAACGTCTTTATGAATTGTAAGATTGTCAGTTTTATACGTTTTAATTCCGCCTACAATAGCACTTACAACTCTATCAATTTCCAAGAAATTTCCTTGAACAAAACCTCTGTTTTCGTTTTTGCCTGCATAACTATCGCGAGAAGTATCGTTGAAAAAAGCAAGATTTATATTTTCTTTAGGGTAATTTATTTTTGTAGTAGCTGCGTTAATATCAGTAGTATTTTCGCTTGTATCTAAGTCTGAAAAAATCCACGCTTCACCATGTAAAATTAGTTCATTTATATTATTTGGATTGTAAACTTTGCCAACCTCTTTACGAATTAATTTCATTGTTTCATGGTCGATAAACCCCATTAAATCAAAACGGAAACCATCAATATGATATTCGGTTACAAAATGTTTTAACGAATCAATTATTAATTTCCGAACCATTGAATGCCTTGTTTCAAGCGAAGGACCAGCACCCGAATGACCTGAAATTTTCATTTCGGAATTATAGCGATAATAACATGTAGGAGCTATGTTTTCATAAGTTTCAACAATGTATGTATGATTATAAACAACATCTAAAATTACTCCAATATTGTTTTTATGTAATTCATTAACAAGTTCCTTAAATTCAATTATTCTTTTATATGGATTAGTTGCATCGGTTGAAAACCAACCTTCTAACGAAAAATAATTATGCGGATCGTAACCCCAATTGTAGTTGCTGTTAGTAGCTTCGGAATTAGAAAATGTGCGATTAGTTTCATTTATAGTATAAAAATTCATAACCGGCATAAGCTGAACATGAGTAATACCAAGCTGTTTTAAATAGTTGATTTTCTTGGTTGCACCAACAAATGTTCCTGATAATTCGTGTTTAACAACTCCAACTTGAGAAGTAAAATCGCGAATATGTAGTTCGTATGCAATTAAATCAACATAATTTGCCATTAATGCTGAATTTAAAAAACTACGCCGAAAGTTTGTTGGTAACGATTTTCCGCTTTTCATTGAAACTATTGCCGATTTTCCAATTTTATCATCTCCATTTGGATTAAAAGCAGCCATTGAAAACGAATATGGGTCGAGAGCTAACTTTGCTTTGCCATAAGCAAAAACTTTGTATTGATAAAAAAGTCCTTCTAATGATTCTGAATTTTCAACATCTAATGAATTGATCATTAAGGAAAAAACACCTTGTTTATCTTTAATCATTGAAAAAGTTTTGTCAACTGAAATTTGATTTTGGTTTTCATCATAAAAAATAACATCTATGCGTGCTGCCGGCGGCGACCAAACTTTGAATACAGCATAATCATCATTTAGTTTTACACCAAAATCTTTTTGGCTATTTGCATCAAAAACAGTATCAATAATACCTCCAATTGCAGGGTCTAAAAAAATATTTAACCATTCATCTTTAAAAGCAATGATATAGTTTTTGTTAAAATCAATTTGTTCAAAGTTTATAAATATTTCATAATTATTCTGTTGAAAATCAGGTGTTTGTTTGTTAATCCAATTATAAGTATTGCTTTCAATATTAAAATTACCATAATCCCATTCCCAAATTTCAAGGTCACCTTGGTTAATAATTTCAGAATTTTTTAAAGTGATTCTAACTAAGTTCGGATTTATTATAAATGCAGTTTTTAAAATAGTGTTTTGTTCATTATTAAAAATATTATAATGCTCCAAAACAGCCATATTATGAATTTCGAAATTATCATTAATATTATTCATATTCCTTAACATAAATATCAGATATTTAGTTTTTTACTACTTTAGTTTCATAGCGATTCTTAGTGAACTAAGTGCCTTAGTGGTTTAATAATTTGATATATAGAAGTTCAAAATCATAACACACAAAATTGTTAAAAAGAATCATTTCAATAAATAATTTCAAATTTGTTTCATTATAAATCCACAACGTGCAGGTATATAAAGTTTTAGCCATGATGAATTATTGATATTTATTGAATGATGAATTATTATGTCATCGTTTAAACCAAAACCTCCATATTTAATTGAATCTGTATTTAAAATAGTTTTCCAATTACCTTCAATATTCTCAATTCCATAGTCGGTAAACGATTTATTTGGATTAAAATTGAATACAAAAAGATATTTACCACGTTTGAAAACAAGAATTTGATCTGAAATATTTTGAAGAATATTAACTGGTTTTGAGTTCAAAATTTCATTTTTAACAAAAGTTTGAATCATATCTTTATCGAATAGATTTAAGTAATGATATTTCAAATTTTCATCATCAGCCAAATGCCATTGGCGGCGAGCATAATGATACGACCAATTATTACCTTCGCGAGGGAAATCTATCCATTCGGGGTGACCAAATTCGTTGCCCATAAAATTCAAATATCCACCTTCGGTAGTTGAAAGAGTAATTAGTCGAATCATTTTATGGAGAGCAATACCTCTATCAACAATTAAGTTTTTTTGGTTGCAATTCATATTATAATACATATCGGCATCAATCAAACGAAATATAATAGTTTTATCACCTACAAGAGCTTGGTCGTGGCTTTCGGCGTAAGTAATTACTTGTTCATCAGCACGTTTATCAGTTAATCTATGATAAATTTCGCTAACATTCCACACTTCATCTTCAATTTCTTTAATATATTTTATCCAAAAATCGGGTATCCCCATTGCAAGGCGATAATCGAACCCAAAACCACCGTAATCAATAGCAGAAGCCATACCAGGCATTCCGCTCATATCTTCGGCAATTGTAATTGCATTGGGATGTATTTCATGAATTAATTTATTTGCTAAACGTAGGTATATTAGAGCATCTTCATCTATGTTTTCGTTATAATAATCACTATAGTTTAAAAAATCGCGTCCCAAACCGTGGTCTTTAAATATCATACTGGTAACGCCATCAAATCTAAAGCCATCAAAATGATACTCTTCGAGCCAATATTTGCAATTTGATAGCAAAAAATGAATTACTTCAGGTTTACTATAATCAAAACAACGAGAATCCCAAGCTGGATGTAATCCTCTTTCACCATCATGAAAAAATTGATATTGAGTTCCATCATATTTACTAAGTCCTTCGTTTTCGTTTTTAACAGCGTGAGAATGAACAATATCCATAATTATAAATAATCCTAAACGGTGTGCCTCATCAATAAGCTCTTTTAGCTCTTCTGGAGTTCCAAAACGCGAAGATGCAGCAAATAAACTGGAAACATGATACCCGAATGAGCCATAATAAGGATGCTCCTGAATTGCCATCAATTGAAGCACATTATAACCTAATTCGGCAATTCGAGGTAAAACTTGCAATCTAAATTCTGAATACGAAGCTACTTTTCCCTCTTCAAGAGACATTCCAATATGAGCTTCGTAAATTAATGGGTTTAATGGTCTACAAGGAATAGAATATTTCCATTTGTATTTTTTTTCTGGAGACCAAATTTGTGCTGAAAAAAGTTTACTGTTTTCATCCTGAATTACTCTATTACACCACGCTGGGATCCTTTCACCTTCGCCATTATTCCAAGAAATTATTAATTTATATAAATCACCATGATTAATAATTGATTTTGAAATTTTTAGTTCCCAATCATCATTTATAGTTTTGTAAAATTTACAATTATCATCTTTCTTCCAATTATTAAAATCACCAATTAGCCAAATTGAATTTGCATTAGGTGCCCACTCGCGAATAATCCATTCATTTTCAGAGCTATGGATACCATAGTACAAATGTCCATTAATTAAATTTGAAAGTTTTTTATTCTTTTTTGTAATCGCTTTTTCAGCCAATTCATATTTATGTAATATTTTTTCAATATTATTTTGCCATGGTTTTAAATATGTATCGTTTTCAATTAAAGGTATTTTTTTCATTTTTTTTGTTTCAATTTAAAGCTAAATTATTAATAATACTTAAATTATTATATATAAATATTTTTTTTTATTATTATAAATATATATAAAATAAAGATAATGATATAGTTAAATACATATTTGATGTTTTTTTATCATATTATTAAATATATTTTGTTTAAAAATATCACAATTTAATAAATATAAAAATACAATTTCTTAAATTTGCACAATAATAATACATATTTAAGAATAAAAAATGAATATATTAAATCAACGCACTTTAGAGTACACCTCTCCTCAGGATTTACAAAAAGCAGGTATTTATCCATTTTTTAGAGTAATAGAATCAGATCAAGATACAGTTGTTACCGTAAATGGGAAAAAAGTTTTAATGTTTGGTTCAAATAGTTATTTAGGTTTAACAAATCATCCCAAAATTAAAGAAGCTTCAAAAAAAGCAATTGACAAATATGGATCAGGATGTGCAGGTTCTCGTTTTTTGAATGGCACTTTAGATATTCATATTGAATTAGAAAATCGATTAGCTAAATATGTTGGTAAAGAAGAAGCAATAGTTTATAGTACTGGTTATCAATCAAATCAAGGTGTTATTCCAACTATTACTGGTAGAGCAGATTATATATTAATTGATAATTTAGATCATGCTTCAATTATTGAAGGTTGCCGATTATCTTTTGCTAAAGTTTTAAAGTATAATCATAATAATATGCACTCGTTGGAGAAAAAACTTCAACATTGTGATATTGACAAAATGAAGCTAATTATTATTGATGGGATTTTTAGTATGGAAGGTGATATTTGTAACTTGCCTGAAATTGTAAAATTAGCTGAAAAATATTCTGCAAATATTATGGTTGACGATGCACATTCGTTAGGAGTACTTGGCAAAAAGGGAGCTGGAACAGCATCGCACTTTGGATTAACTAATAAAGTTGATATTATTATGGGAACTTTTAGTAAATCGTTAGCTTCAATAGGCGGATTTATTGCAGGTAATCATTCAACTATAAACTTTTTAAAACACAATTCTCGTTCACTAATTTTTAGTGCAAGTATTACTCCTGCTTCTGCTGCAAGTGTTATTGCAGCTTTAGATATTATTGAAGGCGAACCGGAACGTATTGATAAATTATGGGAAAATTCACGTTATGCTCACAAATTACTTAAAAATGCAGGTTTTGAGATAGGAGACGTGATAACACCAATTATTCCAATATTTATCAGAGATAATGTTAAAACTTTTAAAATTACTCAATTATTATTTGATGACGGAATATTTGTTAATCCTGTTATAGCCCCAGCTGTTCCTAATGAAGACACAATGTTGCGTTTTTCGCTTATGGCTACGCATACACACGATCAAATTGATGAAGCCTGCGATAAAATGTCGAAATACGCCCGTTTGTTGGGCATTATAAAATAAATTATGAATATCGAAATTAGAGAAATTACTACAAAAAAGGATCTGAAAACATTTATTAATTTTATAAATGGTTTATATATCGGAAATAAATATTGGTGCCCTCCAATTTTTTTTGATGAAATGGATGCTTTAGATTGGAAAAAAAATCCTGCATTTGAGTATTGCGAAGCTCGTTATTGGATGGCATACAGAGATGGAAAAGCAGTAGGTAGAATTGCCGGAATTATTAACAATAAAGCTAATAAAATTTGGAACGAACATAATATTCGTTTTGGATGGTTCGATTTTATTGACGATGTTGAAGTGCCAAAAGTATTGTTAAAAACTGTCGAAGATTGGGGTAGAGAACGAAAATTAGAATCTATTCATGGTCCTCTCGGTTTTACAGATATGGATAGAGAAGGTTTGCTGATTAAAGGTTTTGATGAATTAAGCTCAGTAGCAACATATTATAATCATAAATATTACCAAGATAAAATTGAAGAAATAGGTTATATAAAAGATGTTGATTGGGTTCAATCAATTTTTCCAATTCCGGATAGTGTGCCCGAAAAAGTTGTACGTTTTTCTCAATTAGTTCAAGAAAAGTATAAATTACATATATTAGAAGCCAAAAATAAAAAAGAGTTTTTGCCTTATGCTGTTGATATTTTCCAAACGCTAAACAGATGTTTTACTGATTTATATGGTTTCGTTCCATTAACCGACAAACAAATAAATATGTTGGTAAAAGCATATTTTAGCTTTGTACGTCCTGAGTTTGTAGGTGTAGTTTTAAATGAAGCGAATAAAGTAGTTGGTTTTGGCGTAGCATTACCATCACTAACAAAAGCTTTGCAAAAATGCAATGGTAAACTATTTCCTTTTGGTTTTATTCATCTTTTAAAAGCATTAAAATCAAACGAATTAGTTGATATGTATATTAACGGCGTTGATCCTGAGTATCATAACAAAGGTGTTCCTGCTGTTTACTTTAATTACATGTTAAGTAATTTTATTAAATATAAAGTAAAATTTGCAATGTCGAATCCTCAGCTTGAAGAAAATAGTAAAGCACTTAATCTTTGGCAAAATTACGACCATCGCCAGCATATTACTCGCAGATGTTATAAAAAAAGTATTGATTAGTAATTATAAAAGCAATTTTTTTAAATAGTCTAATAGTAAATTATTAGACTATTTTATCAATTACAAAAGCATTTTTTACAAAAAATAACTCATTAAATAAAAATGAAGAATAAAATATTAATTACTGGTGCAAGCGGTTTTATTGGCAGTTTTTTATGCGATAAGGGCGTTGAACTTGGCTATGAAGTATGGGCTGGAATTAGAAAATCGAGCAGTAAACAATATCTACAAAATCCTGAAATAAATTTTATTGAATTAACATTTGAAAACAGAGAAATACTAAAAAATCAAATTCAAGAATTTAATAAGAGTTACGGTAAATTTGATTATATAATTCACAATGCTGGCTGTACAAAAGCTCCTCGTAATGAAGATTATAGAAATATTAATTTTATTAATACTAAAAATTTCGTTGAAATTTTACTTGAAACTAACAATAATCCACAAAAATTTATTTTTACAAGTAGTTTGGCAGCTTATGGACCGGGTAAAGAAAATACTACCGAGCCGGTAATGCTAAATCAAAAACCAAACCCTATAAATTTGTACGGTAAAAGCAAACTTGAAGCTGAAGAATATTTGCGTAGTATTACAGAGTTAAATTGTATAATTTTACGACCTACAGGAGTTTATGGACCACGCGAAAAAGACTATTTTGTAGTTTTTAATATGATTAATAAAGGTGCCGAAGTATATATAGGTTCCGACAAGCAAAATCTTACTTTTATTTATGTAAAAGATTTAGTTAGAGCTTATTATCTTGCAATTGAAGCAAATGTTAAAAATACAAGTTATTTTCTTTCCGAGTCGGAATGGTATCAAACAAATACTTTTTATTCATTAATTAAAAAAGCTTTAAATAAAAAACCAATTAGAATTGTATTCCCTTTAAGTATTGTAAAATCAATTGCTGCAATAAATGATTTAATTGGCAGTATCACAGGCAAATACCCTACTCTTAATAACGACAAATTAGCAATTCTGAAAGCTACCAATTGGATTTGTGAAACCCAACCACTTAAAGATGACCTTAATTTTATTCCTGAATACAATTTAGAAAAAGGAGTTAACGAAACAGTATTATGGTACAAAGAAAATGGTTGGTTGAAATAAAAAAATCTTTATCATTAGCCGATTGGGCAACTTTATTATATGCACTTTCAACTGCTATTTGGATAATTATTTTTTTTAATAAAGTTGAAACTCCTTTACAAAAACTATTTATAAGAGTTGTAATTGCTTCATTTATATTAGCTTTAGCTTTTTTAAATAACCATAAAGAAATAAAATTCATCGATTTTTTGCATCATGGCTATCCAATTATTCTTCTATCGTATTGGTATGGCGAAACTGCATCATTAAATTCAGTTATTTTTGTCCCATTCGACCAAGTAATGTATAATATTGACTATTGGATGTTTGGTTATCAACCGAGTTTAGAATTTAGTGCAAATTTTTCATCAAATTGGTTTAGCGAAATTATTAATTTTAGCTATTTTTCTTACTATTTTTTTAATATTATTACTTTTCTACTTATATATTTTTATAATAAATCGCAGGCAATGCGAGCGATATTTATCATCATTACATCGTTTTTTATCTACTATTGGATATTTATATTGTTTCCGGTTGTTGGACCTCAATTTTGGTTCCCCGAAGCATTAAGAAGTGTTCCTGATGGTTATATTTTTCGTGAAGGTGTTAAATTAGTTCAGTTTATTGGCGAAAAACCTACGGGAGCTTTTCCAAGTTCGCATGTTGGCATGACAATTGTTTTTTTAATTCTTACACTTCAAACATCAAAAAAGAGTTTTTTAATAATGCTTCCTGTTTCAATAATACTCTGTTTTGCAACAGTTTATATTAAAGCACACTATTTTATTGATGTTATTGCAGGTTTAATTACCGGTTTTGCATTTTACT
>CAZRCF010000103.1:0-5561 GCA_964598505.1 uncultured Lentimicrobiaceae bacterium
CCTAACCTCCCCTAAGAGGGGAGGAACTGAAGAGTTAGATGATTTAGCGTTTTTTTGCAAATTAGAAGCGGGAAAATACAAAATAGCGGTAATCAGACTCTTACGCAATAGGAAAAGGGGTGATTTGTATAAATTATATTGCAATCATAAAAACTAATAAACTAATTTTAAAATTTAAAAAAACTATAAATTAAATATCCTGTTTTACCCATTTCCAAAAAGGAATTGCATTTATTTCACCAAATTTGTCTTCTTGGTCAAAAGTAATTATTATGCCTTTATTAAGACCTGATGCAATCATGGCATTTTTTAAACCTTGAATTTCTCTTTTTAAATTGTCTTCGCTTAAATTCCAACATACTTGAGCAGCAATTATTATCTTTTCTTGTTTACGAACTAAAAAATCACATTCTGATTGATCATCTTTATAATATAAAATGTCTTGAAAAAATCGCCTAAAATGAAGAAAAACAGCATTTTCTAACATTCTACCATAATCTTCGCTAAATGACAAACTATTTGCTCGGGCAATTCCTGTATCAATAGAATAAACTTTTTTTGGATTATTTTGTTGCTGCTTAATCGAATACGAAAATCGTGGAATAAAATCTATTAAATAGCTTTCTTTTAAAAAATCGCAATAGTCAATTGTAGTACGTACCGATTTAATTTCTAAAACTTTTGAAATATTATTATAGCTTAACTCTTTACCAATATTGCTCATTAAATTCAAAGCAAGTCGTAAAACAGTATGTTCATTTCTAATATTTCTGCGAACAGCAATATCTCTAATAATTATATCTCTTAATAAAGACCTTAGATATTCATAATTGTTTGTTGCCAAAAATTCGGGAAAACCACCTTTGTTAAGGTAATTTTTAAAACTTACACTCCCTTCCTTTTCTTTTGTATAGCTTAAAAATTCTAAATAACTAAAAGGAAATAATTCTGTTTGAAAATGTCTGCCTGTGAGCTTCGTTCCTAGTTCTCGGCTTAGCATTGATGCGTTAGAACCTGTAATATATATATTAAATCCTTTGTCATGTGCTGAGCGTACATATTTTTCCCATCCAATAATGTTTTGTATTTCATCAAAAATATAACATGTAATTTTTTCAGAAACAGCAATTTTCTCAACCTTTTCAAAATCACTCAATTCAAATTCTTCGAGTCGTGTATCTTCAAAATTGAGAAATATTTTTTTTTCTTCTTTATTAAATAATTGCTTCAAAATAGTGCTTTTACCACAACGTCTAACACCACTTACTACTATAACGCTCTTACTTTTTAATGGCAGTTTTTTTTCGCGATTAATAGTTTCTTCATTTTCTAAAGGCTGTCTATATTCATTTATAACAATCCTAAGTGTATCTAAAGTTATCATAATTTTTTTTGCAAATATACATATTTTGTATTAACAATACAAGCTAATTTGTATTATTAATATAAACAAAAATAATTCAGTTATAATGCGATTTTTAGTTGCACCCCTCCTAACCTCCCCTAAGAGGGGAGGAACTGAAGGGTTAGATGATTTAGCGTTTTTTTGCAAATTAGAAGCGGGAAAATACAAAATAGCGGTAATCAAGCTACTCCCCTTGCAGGGGAGGCGGGGGTGGGTGAAAGTTAAATTTACTAAATAGCTTTAAATAAAATTTATGGTTCAACTAAATTTAGGTATTAATATATTTTTGGTACATTATATAATATTATCTTTGCAAAAAAAAGATAGACAAGTTTTACATAAGCTTTATGAGCAAATTTATTGATGAACTAAATACTACACAGCAAGAAGCTGTAAAAAATTTCAGCGGACCTGTTATGGTTATTGCAGGAGCAGGTTCGGGAAAAACTCGTGTGCTTACCTATCGCATTGCATATATGATTCAGCAAGGTGTTGATCCTTTTAATATTCTTTCGCTTACATTTACCAATAAAGCTGCCACCGAAATGAAAGAACGAATTCTGAAAATTGTTGGCACTTCCGATGCTCGCAATGTTTGGATGGGTACTTTTCACTCGGTTTTTGCTAAACTTTTACGAATCGATGGTCATCGTTTGGGTTACGATAGCAATTTTACTATTTACGATACCGATGATGTGAAAAGTTTATTAAAATCGATAATTAAAGAGCTTGATTTAGACCCTAAAATATATTCTGTTAGCTACTTAATTGGCAGAATATCAATGGCTAAAAACAATTTAATTTCCGATATTGAATATAAACAAAACAATGAAATTATAACCGCCGATGCAAGTGCAATGAAACCTCGCACAGGTGAAATTTACTCAATTTACAACAATCGCCTAAAAAGGTCGAATGCAATGGATTTCGATGATTTATTGTTTTACACAAACGTTCTTTTACGCGATTTCCCTGAAATTTTATATAAATATCAACAAAAATTCAAATATATTTTAGTTGATGAGTATCAAGATACAAATTATGCTCAATATTTGATTTTGAAAAAGTTGGCTGCTGCTAACGAAAATATTTGTGTAGTTGGCGATGACGCTCAAAGTATTTATGCTTTTCGTGGGGCAAATATTCAAAATATTTTCAATTTCAAAAAAGATTATCCCGATTATAAAGTTTTTAAATTAGAACAAAACTATCGCTCAACTCAAAACATTGTTAATGCCGCCAATTCGATAATTAAACACAATGTAAAACAAATTGATAAAACTATATGGACTTCAAATGACAGTGGTAGTAAGGTTGCAATAATCAGAGCATCAAGCGATAACGACGAAGGACAAAAAGTTGCCCAATCGATATTTGAAAATAGAGCTAATAATCAATTGCCAAATACATCATTTGCAATACTTTACAGAACTAACGCCCAATCGAGAGCATTTGAAGAATCGCTTAGAAAATTAAATATTCCTTATAAAATATTTGGTGGAATTTCGTTTTACAAAAGAAAAGAGGTTAAAGATTTACTCTCTTACTTTCGTTTAACAGTTAATCATAACGATGAGGAAGCATTAAAACGTGTGATAAACTACCCACAACGTGGTATTGGACAAACTACAATAGAAAAAATAATTGCTTACAGTTCGCTTACAGGTGGAACATTATGGCAAATTATTGAAGACCCAAAAAGATGGCAATTGCCTGTAAATATTCCTACTCAGGAACGTTTAGTAGATTTTGCAAGTAAAATAAATAGTTTTACAGCACAACTTAAAACTCTGAATGCTTACGACTTAGCTTATTTAATTTCGCAATCATCGGGTATTATTCACGAACTTTACGAAAACAAAGAAGAACCCGAACGTTACCAGAATATTGAAGCACTTTTAAATGCTATTCGCGATTTTACCGACAGAGAAGAAACCGAACCTAATATTGAAACTAATGAAGTTTCCGATAAAGAAATTAGATATTTAGACCAATTTTTAAGCGAAGTGTCGCTTATGACCGATTTAGAAGATGACGATGACAAAGACAAAGTATTTGACAAAGTGTCGCTAATGACAATACATTCGGCAAAAGGATTAGAGTTTCCTTACGTTTATATTGTAGGCATTGAGGAAAATTTATTTCCGTCATTTATGTCGATTTCGTCGCGAGCAGAATTGGAAGAAGAACGCCGGCTTTTTTATGTTGCTCTTACTCGTGCAATGAAAAGAGTATATTTGTCGTATGCCGAAACAAGAATGAAATGGGGACAAATGAACTTTGTAGAACCAAGCCGCTTTATTGATGAGATTGGCGAAGAATATATTGATATTATTAACCCACGACAAACTTTTAAAACGATAATTAAAAAACCTGAAGCAATTACACAAAAACCTATACTTCAGAAACCATCTGCTCCAACAATAAACAATATAAAACTAAAAAAAATTAACGAAATTGATAAAAAATCAAATACCGAATTAGATGGAAATTATTGTAATCCAAACGAAATACAAGCAGGTATTACAGTTGAGCACGAACGATTTGGCATTGGTACTGTTTTGTCAATAGATGGAGACAATAATAATAGAAAAGCTGTAATATTTTTTCAAGAAATTGGACAAAAAACCTTACTTTTGCACTTTGCAAAGCTAAAACTACTATAAAAATCATTTTTATTTTACCAATTTTGCAAAATAATTAGCCGATTTTGTAGTTTTACAAACGAAAAATAAAAAATACAACAATAAATGGAATATAACACAGGTCGTAACCTTTTGGCTATCCGCGAATATGGTAGAAATATTCAAAAAATGGTAGATTACGTTTTAACGGTTGAAGATCGTGAAAAACGAACACAATTATCAAACTCTATTATTAAAGTGATGTCGCAAATTAGCCCAATGAATAGGGATAACTCCGATTATACACACAAACTTTGGGATCATTTATATATAATGTCCGACTTTAAATTAGAAGTAGATTCACCATTTCCGGCTCCCGAAAGATTTATTTTAGAAAAAAAACCTACTCCCCTAACCTATCCGAAAAACAAGATTAAGTTTAAACCTTATGGAAAAACCATTGAGTTGATGATTAAAAAAGCATCGCTAATGGAAGAAGGTGCCGAAAAACACGCCTTTGTTGAATCTATTGCAAATCATCTTAAAAAGCAATATTTAAATTGGAACCGCGATTCAGTAAACGATGAACTAATTATTGATCACTTAGAAATATTATCGGAAGGAAAATTAAAACTTAGAGAAAACTTTAAACTAACAAAAACTCACGAAATAATCTCGCAAAACAGACAAGCTCCTTTAGATTCAAATAAACCAATGAAACCATCTAACTACAAATCGAAAAACTACACCCAAAACAGGAGTTCGCAGCAATCAAACTCAAAATTTTCGAGCAATAAACATAGTTCAATCAGAAAAAAACCAAACTAAAATCATATAAAAGTGAATATACTCGAAGCAAACGATATTGTAAAACGTTACGCTAATCATGTAGCATTAAACAAAGTAAGCATATCGATTAAAGAAAATACAATTTTTGGACTTTTAGGTCCAAATGGTGCAGGAAAAACATCTTTTATAAGAATTATTAACCAAATTACAGCACCCGACGAAGGCACAATATTTTTTAATGGCGAACCACTTAATAAAACTCATATTTCGCAAATCGGCTACTTGCCCGAAGAACGTGGATTGTATAAAAAAATGAAAGTTGGCGAACAAGCTCTTTATTTAGCACAATTAAAAGGATTGTCGCGACACGAAGCATTGAAACGTTTAAAAATTTGGTTCGAGAAATTTGAAATTCAAACATGGTGGAATCGAAAAGTTGAAGAGCTTTCGAAAGGAATGCAGCAAAAAGTCCAGTTTATTGTAACCATAATTCATGAACCAAAATTTTTAATTTTCGATGAACCATTCAGCGGTTTCGACCCAATAAATGTAAATCTTTTAAAAGATGAAATTCTTCAGCTAAAAGAAAATGGTTCTACAATAATATTTTCTACACACAATATGTCATCGGTTGAAGAGCTTTGCGATGATATTGCTTTAATTAATAAATCCGAAAAAATACTTGAAGGTAAAGTTCGGGATATTAAAAAAACATATCGCGATAATTTATTTAACATCGAAAT
>CAZRCF010000103.1:5661-7902 GCA_964598505.1 uncultured Lentimicrobiaceae bacterium
AACTTATCAAAATCAATAAGTCATGAATAGAATTGGATTAATAATAAAACGAGAATATTCGACACGAGTAAAAAAGCGTTCGTTTATAATTATGACCATTCTTGGTCCTATTTTAATGGCTGCATTAATGATTGTACCGGCTGTTATTTCGCAAATGAGCGACGAAAAACGGAATATTGCTGTAATTGATGAATCGGGTACTTATTTTCGTAAGTTAGAAACAAATTCTGATGTGAAATTTACATATATCAGCATGCCCATTGAACAAGCAAAATTACAATATGAAAAAGATGGATACGATGGCATTTTGTTTATTCCTGATAATGAAATACCAAATAGAGCCTACACTTATTCAAAAAAACAGATGGGCTTAGGTGTGAAATCGCACATTCAGAATTCAATGAAAAATGTTTTAGAAAACTTTTTTATGGAAAAAGTGTATTCTATTAATATGGATACAATTAAATCGTTAAATGCCAATAATAGAATACTGCTCGACCAAAAACAGATTAATGAAAAAGGAGTTGAAGAAGACAGCTCGTCTGAAATAAGCACTGTTTTGGGATTTTTTAGTGGATTTGTTATTTATCTATTTATTTTTATGTTTGGTGCTCAAGTAATGCGTGGAGTAATTGAGGAAAAAACTAGCAGAATTGTTGAAGTTATTATTTCATCGGTTAAGCCAATTCAGCTTATGTTTGGCAAAATTATTGGCGTAGCATTAGTTGGATTAACTCAATTTTTGTTATGGGTTTTTCTTACAGCAATAATTGTTTTTGCATTTCAATTTTCATCTCCCGAAATGTTTAAAGAGACTCAAAAAAATAAAATTGAGCAAACAGGATTTATGAAAAATATTTCTCAAGATGCATCTAAAAATAGCTTTGCAATTCAATCAAAAGAAGCTGAAAAAGAAGAAGTTTCTGGAATTTTCGACTCTTTAAAATCGATAAATTTCGGATTAATGATTTTAATGTTTATTTTATATTTCTTAGGTGGTTATTTGTTGTACGCAGCACTTTTTGCTGCAATTGGCTCTGCCGTAGATAGCGAAGCCGACACACAACAATTTATGCTTCCAATAACAATTCCGCTAATATTTGCAATTATTATGGCTCAATTTGTTACAAATAACCCCGATGGACCTATCGCTTTTTGGCTGTCGATGATTCCTTTTACATCTCCAATAATTATGATGGTACGAATACCTTTTGGCGTTCCAATTCATGAATTAGTTCTATCGATGAGCTTGCTGATTTTTGGCTTTATTTTTACAACATGGCTTGCAGCTAAAATATACCGTACAGGAATTTTAATGTATGGTAAAAAAATAAATTATAAGGAACTTTGGAAATGGTTACGGTATTAACGAGACTTCTAAAAATTGCTTTTCCCCGTTACAGAATAAGTGCAAAGTTAATTAGGGATTAGTGATTAAGGAAACAGCCAGTAACCAAATAAATAATATGAATGAATGAATTTATACTAATCTACCCTAATCAAAACAACAATTAAATAGAAAAATATGAAATTATCAATAATTATTCCTGCTTACAACGAAGCACGCACAATTCATAAAATACTAAACAAAGTAATTGCTGTTGAGCTAATTGGCAACTTGTCAAAAGAAATAGTAATTGTAAACGATTGCTCAAAAGATAATACAAAAGAGATAATTTTAGAATATATTTCGCAACACCCCGAAGTTGAAATTAATTTACATAATCAAGAGGTTAATCAAGGTAAAGGTGCTGCAATACATAAAGGAATTGAAATTTGCAGTGGCGATTTTGTAATTGTTCAGGATGCCGATTTAGAATACGACCCAAACGAATATAATATTTTGCTTCAGCCAATACTTGATGATTTTGCTGATGTTGTTTATGGCTCACGTTTTATGGGTGGCAAACCTCATCGTATTTTATTCTTCTGGCATAGTATTGGAAATAAATTTTTAACTTTTTTGTCGAATATGTTCACAAATCTTAATCTTACCGATATGGAAACATGCTATAAACTATTCCGTGCCGATATTATTAAGTCAATTTATTTGAAAGAAAACCGATTTGGATTTGAACCTGAAGTTACTGCAAAAATTTCACGAATTCCAAATATTAGAATTTACGAAGTAGGTATTTCTTATTACGGTAGAACTTATGCCGAAGGTAAAAAAATTAGCTTGAAAGACGGATTTAGAGCCTTGTGGTGTATTAAAAAATATAATATCTGGGATAGAAAATA
>CAZRCF010000103.1:8002-9064 GCA_964598505.1 uncultured Lentimicrobiaceae bacterium
AAAAATTAAAGCTACATTTTTCTTTAGATAATAATTCCATAGCTTATTATTAAATAATGAAAAACACAGAAAACAATATTGAGAAAATTAATTGTTCGTCGGCTTTAAATAAGTTAAAACGAAAAATTCCTTATGGTTGGGATTTGAATATTTATCGAGGCTGCGAACATAATTGCATATATTGCTATGCGATATATTCTCATAAATATTTAGGCGAGAGTGATTTTACTAAAATTTTTGCAAAAATAAATATTGCAGAACAGTTAGACCGTGAGCTAAGCAGCCCTTCTTGGACAAGAGAAGTTATAAATATTGGAGGAGTTACCGACAGTTATCAGCCGGCAGAGGAAGATTTAAAGATAATGCCTGATATATTGAGAGTTTTAATAAAGCACAAAACTCCTGCAATAATTTCTACAAAATCAAATTTAATACTTCGCGATTATGACTTAATTGCAGAACTATCTCAATTAACGTACGTAAATATAGCATCAACAATAACTACTACAGATGAAAAAATTCGCCAAAAGATAGAACCTAATTGTAGTGATAGTGCAGCTCGTTTTGCAATGCTACAAGAATTTCGCAAAACTAATGCTTCTGTTGGATTGCATGTAATGCCTATAATTCCTTATTTAACCGACAGTGTCTCTAATATTGAATCGTTGTGTTGGGAAGCAAAAAAAGCCGAAGTTCACTATATGTTGCCGGGTGTATTGTATTTAAGAGGAGATACAAGGAAAATCTTTTTTAATTTTATTAATCAAACCTTTCCCGATAAATATGATACGTTGATAAATTTATACAAAAATGGAGGTGCAGATAAAACATACAAAGAAAGACTTTATAGCTCAATAGTTAATCCTTTAAGAGAAAAATATGGAATATCGAATAGTTATATTAAGCCTATGAAAGAGAAAATGCACAAATAATACCAAAGTTAAATAGTAATTAGTCTAATAATTGCAAATGGCTCATTATAATAAGTAAAAAGGTAAAAGTGAAAAGGAAAAGGTATGAAAACCAAATTCCTAAATCATAGGTTTTAAGACCGACCTCAGC
>CAZRCF010000104.1:0-9042 GCA_964598505.1 uncultured Lentimicrobiaceae bacterium
TAAACTTGCTCTTAACGTAATTGATTTAACCACCTTAGAAGGTTCGGATACACATCAACGAATAATAGAATTATGTAATAAGGCAAAAGGGTTTTCTTCGTTAGGGAATGGTATTCCAAACACTGCGGCAGTTTGTGTTTATCCGGTTTTTATCGAAACTGCCAAAAAAACGCTTGCTGGTAGTGGCGTAAAAGTGGCTTGTGTTGCCGGAGCTTTTCCATCGGGGCAATCGCCTATTCATGTTAAATTAGCAGAGGTAAAATATGCAGCCAAGCAAGGAGCCGATGATATTGATATGGTAATTTCGCGTGGCACTTTTCTTGAGGGCGATTACGAAACAGTTTTTAACGAAATTGCTGCAATAAAAAAAGAGTGTAAAAATTCACACTTGAAAGTTATACTCGAAACCGGCGAACTGCAAACACCCGAAAATATTTATAAAGCAAGCGAAATTGCAATTCAAGCCGGCGCCGATTTTATTAAAACCTCAACTGGCAAAGTTCCTATTAATGCCACACCGGAAGCGATGCTCGTTATGCTCGAAGCTATTCGTGCTCACTACAATGCTACCGGGAAAATGGTTGGCATAAAACCTGCTGGCGGAATTGCGTCAGCCGAAGAAACACTTAATTATTTGAAATTAGTAGAAAATATTTTAGGCGAAAAATGGATGAATAATAAATATTTGCGAATTGGAGCAAGCAAATTGGCTGATAAAATTTTAGAAAAACTGGTTTAAAAATAATAAATCTAAACAGAATATTAGCTCAAAAGTAAGCTGCAACCTCTAACATCAGCATTATCAAATCGTCCCAATATTTCAAACGAATTATCTTTATATAATTTTCCAATATCTTGTGTAGCGATAAAAGCACACGATTCAATATTTGCCAAATCAATAATGTTTACACCGCCCTGATAACCAAATTCTTGTAATGATAGAGGATCGTTTAATTCACGGATTAAAACTCTTGCATGATGAGGAAACTCAAATCGTCCATTTTTATTAGTATATGCTTGCGACAATAACTCTGTCATTCCGTATTCAGAAACAATTTTAGAACTTTTAAATGATGATTTTAAAATTTCGTGTAATTCCTCTCTGGTAATCTCTTTCTGCCGACCTTTCATTCCGCCGGTTTCTATTATGGTTAAATTTTCAAAATCAATTTTGTTGTTTTTAGCATAATCGGTTAAAGCAAAAGTAACACCAAATAAGATTGTTTTTTGACCAATATTTTTCAGAATATTTAATTTTTCGGTCAATTCGTCGTGATTATATAGATAATATCCCGAATGTTCGTTTTTCGATTGAGAAATTAAGTTTTCAACCATATAAATTAAGGAAGATCCCTTACGTTCTAAATATGAAGGCAAAAGCCCAATAATACAATAATCTGATGGATTTCCGAAAAAGTTACGAAAACAATAATTAAAACTATCTTCATAAAGCGATAAATCATTAATAAAATGTCGTGCTTGAGTTAAACCAGTAGTTGCGCTACTTGTAAAACAATAATCGGAACTGTTTTTTCGAGTTGCAATACGATGAGATTTGAAAAACTGAACCGGTAAAAATGGAATTTGATTGATATTTAAAACCCTTTTTTTATCAACTTTAATATATCGCGAAAACTCTTTATAAATTGGATTTTCAGATATTTGATAATGAAATAACTCTAAAGCTAATTCATTAAAACAGTCATCATTTTTTATAGAATAAATTTTTTTGCGAAAATTTATTGAAAAATCATTCATTTCGATTACTTTTGTAATTGATATTTTATGCAAAGATAACAGCTATGATTATTATAAAACATCTTTTTCGGAAATTATCGCTACTAATTTTTATTATTGTAGTTGTTTTTTCGTGCAAAAAAAAAGATGAATACCCAAAAGAGCCGGTTATTACTTTTAAAAATATATTTTTAATTCGCGATACCGATGGAATTGATAAAAATGCACTTATACAACTTGAATTTACCGATGGCGATGGCGATGTAGGATTATCAAACACAGATATAAACGCACCTTTCGATACTGCTTCGGTTTTTTACAATAATCTTTTTATCGATTATTACGAAATGAGAAACGGCACTTTTTATAAACTTGAATTAGATCCGCCCCTGCATGCTCGTGTTCCGGTTTTAAATACTTCAACAGGCAAGCAGCCTTTAAAAGGCACAATTGAAATTACTACATTAGTTAATTTTTTATCGCCTTACGATACTATTAAATTTGAATTTCAATTAGCCGACCGATCACTAAATCTTAGTAACAAAGTTTTTAGTCCGATAATAGTAAAGAATTAGCAGTGCAATTAATCTACAAAAAGCAAATTATAACTACAAAAAAACATGAATAAAAATTATTATTAATATACAATGGAAATTGTAATTATGCACACACTGTCTGCACAATTTTAAAATATTAACAATGAGCAATATAAAACAACAAAGCAATAATTTAATAGCATCAATTGTTACATTAATTGATAATGCACGTCAGCGAATAGCAAGCACCATTAATAGCGAGCTCGCATTATTGTATTGGAATATCGGCAAACAAATTAACGAAGACGTATTAAAATACAAACGAGCCGATTATGGGGAAAATATAATAAGCCAACTGAGTAAAGAGTTAACCGAAAAATATGGTTCGGGTTTTAATAAAAGGAATTTACAAAGTTTTGTTAAGTTAAATACTGTAATTCAGGATGTTGAAATTTTGCACTCACTGCGTGCAAAATTGACTTGGACGCATTTACGTGAATTAATTTATATTGAAGATGATTTAAAACGCGAGTTTTATATACAAATGTCCATTTATGAGCGTTGGAGCGTTCGTACTTTGCAAGAACGAATTAATAGCATGTTGTTTGAAAGAACTGCTATTAGCAAAAAGCCAGAGCAAACAATTATCAACGATTTAGATTTGATAAAAAACGAGCATAAAATGACACCCGAATTGGTTTTTCGTGACCCATATTTTCTTGATTTTTTAGGTTTAAAAGATAGTTACAGCGAAAAAGATTTAGAATCGGCAATTTTAGCTCAACTTCAATATTTTATAACTGAAATGGGAGGCGATTTTGCTTTTCTTGCCCGTCAAAAAAGAATAATAATTGACAACGAAGATTTTTATATTGATTTATTGTTTTATCATCGTGGTTTACAATGTCTTGTAGCTATCGATTTAAAATTAGATAAGTTTCGTGCTGCTTATAAAGGACAAATGGAATTGTATTTGCGATGGCTCGAACACAACGAACAGCGCGAAAGCGAAAACAAACCAATTGGTCTTATTTTATGTAGCAAAAAATCGCCCGAACAAATCAATTATTTAATGCTCGACAACGATGAACAAATAAAAGTAGCTGAGTATTTAACCAAACTACCCAGCAAAAAATTGTTAGAAGAAAAACTAATAAAAGCAATAGAACTCGCTCAAAATTCGATAAAACAAATGCAAACTAAATAGGTTTTATAATTGAACCCAAATAATTACACCCCATTAATGACGCCACTTAAAATTTTAAATAAATATTTTGGTTATTCGCAATTTCGTTCGCCTCAGGAAGAAATTATTAAAACAGTACTAAACAAACAAGATGCTTTGGTGTTGATGCCTACCGGTGGCGGCAAATCGCTTTGTTATCAAATTCCTGCATTGCTTTTTGATGGATTAACTGTTGTAGTTTCGCCACTAATTTCGTTAATGAAAGACCAAGTTGATGCTTTGGTTGCTAATGGTGTTAATGCCGCTTGTATTAATTCTACTCAAAGAAGCATTGAACAAAACAATTTACTAAATCAAATTTATCAAAATAAACTTAAAATAATTTATATCGCTCCCGAAAGATTAAGCGAAAATGGTTATTTTTTCGATTTCTTAAAAAAAATAAATGTATCGTTGTTTGCAATTGATGAAGCGCATTGCATTTCGCATTGGGGGCACGATTTTCGACCCGATTACTTGAATTTGGGGTTGATTAAAGATTTTTTTCCTGAAACTCCAATATTAGCTCTAACAGCAAGTGCCGACCAAATAACTAGAAAAGATATTGTTTCGCAACTCAAACTTAAAGGCGATAACCTTTTTGTTTCATCTTTTAATAGAAAAAACATCTTCTATTTCGTAAAATCTAAAAAGGAGATGAAAGATTTTCTGCCAAAATATATTAGAGAAAATATAAATTCATCGGGAATAATATATTGCCTTTCGCGTAAAAAAACCGAAGATACAGCATTATACTTAAAGTCGATAGGTTTCTCTGCCGAATGTTATCATGCAGGTTTAGAAACCGAAATAAGAACAAAAATTCAAGACGATTTTGTAAAAGATAAAATAAAAATTATAGTTGCTACAATTGCTTTCGGAATGGGAATTGATAAATCGAACGTGCGTTTTGTAATTCATATTGATGTACCCAAAAATATTGAAGGTTATTATCAAGAAACTGGTCGTGCAGGCAGAGATGGGTTACGTGCCGATGCAATACTTTTTTATTCGAAATCGGATTTAGTTAAGCTGCGTTATATTATTGAAACGGGCGAAGATGAAGCCATGAACGAAATTATGATTCAGAAGTTAAATAAGATGGCAAAGTTTGCTGAAACAAACAATTGTCGCCGTCAATATTTAATGCAATATTTTAATGAATCTCACTCTGGAAATTGCAATTCGTGCGATATTTGCTTAGGAACTTTTTCGCAATTTGATGGGACAATTGATGCTCAAAAAGTATTATCGGCTATTATTCGATTAGAGCAACGATTTGGTATTGGCATTGTTGTTGAGTTATTACGCGGAGCAAATACCATGAAAATGACACCTTCAATGCGCGAATTACCAACTTATGGTATAGGTTCCGAAAAATCGGAAAGTTATTGGAAAGAAATTATTAATCAACTTATTCAACAAGAATATATTACACAATCGGAAAGCAAGTACCCAAAATTAATAGTTTCACCCAAATGTTATTCGGTATTAAAAGGTGATGAAAAAGTTATGTTTTATCAAATTAAAGAGACATTTAAAAAACCTAAAGAATTTGAAACTATTGATTATGATAAGCAACTTTTTGAAGAACTCAGAAAAGTGCGAATTAGGCTTGCAAACGACCAGGGAGTTCCGCCTTATGTAGTTTTATCGGATAGTTCATTGGTAGAGATTTGTGTTTATTATCCGCAATCGCTCAATGAAATTCGTAAAATATCAGGGTTTGGTGATTACAAAACAGAAAAATATGGTTATGTGTTTGTTAATGCAGTGAAAGAATACTGTTCTATAAATAAAAAGCAATAATGACTTTTTGAAATAATAAATTATTCGTATTTTTTTACAGCAACATTATATGCATCAATCAATTGCTGGTCTTTATGATACATATCAGGATAAAAAGTTAATTCTGTTTTATCATTAAAAAAAGCAGTAAAATATCTAACATAAATAGGTAATGCTCTTTGAATGTAAAACGTTGATTTATTTCTTTCTTTAATATCCTCGTATAATTTTTTTACTTCAATTAATTGTTCTGAATTCTTATTATTCAGATGAGATATACCTTTTTTATATTCAAGAAGGGTAGCAGCAAATTTATAAGGATTTTGCAAACGCATACACCCATGGCTAAATGCACGGTAATTTTTCTCGAAAAGTCTTTTGCCGGGTGTGTCGTGCAAATATACACCATACTCATTTGGAAAATAAAATTTAATTATTCCTAACGAATTATGATCACCACTGGTCTGCCTAAGCCTATAAGGAAAGTTTTTCTCAGTATATTTTTTCCAATATATTTTGCTTGGATCAACTATTTCATTTTTGCCTTTAATTACTTCGTATTTATATTTTTCAAGATATTTAATATCTTTTTGTATCAAAGGTAAAAACTCTTTAGTTGATATTTTAAAAGGAACATTCCAATCTGGAAATAATATGATATGCGACATTCTGCTATTCAATTCAGGTGTTGCATTATCGGGAGTGCCGGCTATTACTTTATGAGTTACAGCAATTTCACTGTCTTCAACCAAATTTAGCGTAAATGATGGAACATTTACTAAAATATAATTATTGTCTTTAATAAAGCTCCATCTAAGTCGTTGTAAAGTTAAAGCGGCTTTCCTATATAGATCATATTTACTATTTCTAATTGTTTCTATTGTAAGCGTATCATAGCCCCCACGTGGATTTAAACCATGTTCTGTTTGAAATTGCATTATAGCTTTTTTAATGCTGTCATTATTTAATTCACCTTTTTTTAAGTATCCGTAAATTATCAACATTTGCCTTACACCATTTCTGCAACCACTACTATCTTTGGCAAAATATGGAACTTTATATTTATAATTGTTTACAAAATTATTTTTTAAATATTTTTGTAGTGCTTTCTGAACTGCAATATAATGAGGGTTTTTGGGCTGAACAGATAAAACTCCATCAATTAATTTGTTTTTTCTTAAACTATTTTTTAAAATAATAGGAATTGTATCATTAAACTCATTAATTTTTCCTCCAAAAACTAAAGTATCAGGCATAAGAATACCGTGTTCAATATGATTCATAAAAAGTAAAATAGAATTAGTAGTATAAATCTCCGTAATAATAATATTGCAAATATTTTGCGAATTTATTACTGATTTATTAATATTATTTGCTGCCGAATTGATTAATTGAGTGCGATAAATGGTAGTATCTAAGCCATAATTCATCGATTGTTTTAGCAAGTCGATTATTATATTAAAATTATTGTTTGCTTGATTATTTTTAATCCAAACAGGCTTGTAATCAATGCTTTTATAAAAATCAATCATCTGTTTTAATGCTGCAAACTTTTTATTAATAAGTTTGTTTTTTGAACTTTTTGAGCAAAAGCTTTCGATATAAACACTTAAATTAAATTTATTATTTTCATTTGCAATATTTTGCTCTTTTTTTGTACACGATAATACAAAAACTATTAATAGAAAGGCAAATATTAAAATAAATGTGTTATTAAATTTTAAACTCATTAAAATAAATTTTTAAATAAACCAATAAATAAATAAACTAATAAACCAAAAACTGTAATTATCTTAACTAAAGTGCCAGCCAAAAAACCAAATAAACTCCCTAAAGCAGATTTTAAAGCAAAACTATTATTATTTCCAATGTAAAGTTCTCCAATATAAGCACCTAAAAATGGACCTATTATTACTCCAAATGGACCTAAAAAAAGCGCACCTATTATTAAACCAATTATTGAACCACGAGAACCCCATTTTGATCCACCAAATTTTTTAGTTCCATAAACTGGTAGCCAATAATCTAAAACTGTAATAAAAACTACAACAATGCCCCAAACAACTACCCAAAAAACACTAAAAGGGGGTTTGTCTTGTAATTGTTGTATTAGAATTCCTAAATAAGCTAATGGAGGTCCAGGTAGTATTGGTAAAAAAGACCCAATAAAACCTAAAAGAATTAAAACAAGTCCTATGCTAAAATATATCCACTCCATTTTTATTAATTTATTGCAAAAATACCATTTTATTAATAGGAAAATGATTATAAATGATAACAATAATTAAAAAAAAGTCACAAAATGAAAAAAAAATGTAATTTTTAATTTGTATTATTGAAAAAAAATGTAATTTTGAAGAATTATATAATTTAATAATATAAAAAATATTCAATCATGACAATAAAAGATAATTTAAAGTACACAAAAGATCACGAATGGCTAAGAATTGAAGACGAGATAGCATATATTGGGGTATCCGATTTTGCACAACACGAATTAGGTGATATCGTTTTTGTTGAAGTTGAAACCGTTGGAGAAACTTTAAACAAAGAAGAATCTTTCGGTACAATTGAGGCAGTAAAAACGGTTTCTGATATGTTTATGCCAATTTCAGGTGAGATTTTGGAGTTTAACAGTGCTTTAGAAACCAATCCCGAATTAATTAATAACGATCCCTATGGCGAAGGCTGGATAGTAAAAATTAGCATTAATAACCAAGAAGAAATTAATGAATTAATGTCGGCAGAAGAGTATAAAAAACATATTGGAGCATAATAAAAAATATACTTTTTAAATAATTTATATAGTTATTAATCATTTTATACAATATTGTTAGCTCTTGTTGCGTTTATTTATTAATAAAATTATATGTTTTTCTTTGAATTATTTTAAATAAAATATTATGGAAATAAAAAAATCGGAAAAAGCAGATTTAGAAAGAAAAAAATCACTTTTTATTCAAATTGGACTTGTTGTAGTTATGCTTATAACCTTAATGGGTTTTGAATGGAAAAGCTACGAAAAAGAGAATATTGTTGAAACATCTGTTTCGGGGGAGGCTGTTATTGAAGAGGTTGTTCTTCAAACCGAACAAGAAACAAAACCGGAACCACCTCCACCTGCTCAGCAAACTACAGTATTAAATATTGTTGATAATACAGTAGAAGTTACAAATACTGTAGAAATTGATGCAGAAGATAATAATGACGCAAACAAAGAGTATCAAAAAGTTGAAGAAGCCGTTGTTGAAGATGCTACTGAAACAGAAATTTTTACGGTTGTTGAAGAAAGTCCTTCTTACCCTGGTGGAAGTGAAGCAATAGACAAGTTTTTAACTGAAAATATAGTTTATCCTGCAGTTGCAAACGAAAGTGGTGTTCAAGGAAAAGTATTTATCACTTTTGTTGTAGAAAAAGGTGGAAATATTACAGATGTTAAAATTAAAAGAGACATTGGTGGTGGTTGTGGCGAAGAAGCCGTCCGTGTTATAAAAAAGATGCCAAAATGGAAACCGGGTCTTCAGCGTGGAAAACCCGTTCGTGTACAATTTGTACTTCCTGTAAATTTTACATTAAATTAATTTTTAATAATAATTCAAAAGAGGCTATTAATAAATTAGTAACCTATTTTGGATTTTATAATTGCACCAAATTGTGAAAATAAAAAAAGAGAGTATTACTACTCTCTTTTTTTATTAATTACTATTCAGGGTGAATAGCTTCTACCGGACAAACGTCGGCACAAGCACCACAATC
>CAZRCF010000105.1:0-9038 GCA_964598505.1 uncultured Lentimicrobiaceae bacterium
TAAATAAATGGAAACTCAGCTAAAATAAGATGTTCGGCACCTTTTTTCTTCAAAATACTTTCATATAAAATTATTTTATCAACTTTCGATTTCTGAATAAGTTCATTTTGCAAAGCATTTACCGATTTCCAAAGCCAATCAATATCTTTAATTTTTTTAATTCTGCCAAGTGTTAAATGCGGTACATAATTTCCGGGGTCGGGAAAATATCCTATTTTTTTCAGTTCAAACATTAAATTCGAGTGCAAAGAAATCATTTCGCTATTATTAGGCACGCCTATCCATAATATTTTAGGGCTATATTTGCTGCCAAATGCACCCAATTTTCCTATTTCAATATCGAATACCGTTTGTTTTTGTGCAAAACTTTCGAGGCAATTACATATCAATGGCACTCTGCTTTCGGGCGTTGAGCCAAAAAATTTAACAGTAAAATGAGCCATTGATGGTTCAATCCACGAAATCATATCAAATCGAAGTTTGTGCTTTAATTCTTCAAAAATTTGAATATAAGTTTCCGAAGGTTCAATTTTAATTGCAGCAAATAGTCTTTGCATTTTTTTATAATAATGATATAAAATTATAAATTTTTCTGTACATTTGCACTTCAAAACAATGGGGAATTAGCTCAGTTGGTTAGAGCGTTTGACTGGCAGTCAAAAGGTCATCGGTTCGACTCCGTTATTCTCCACTAATTTATGCAAATAGCCCAAGATAAAAAATCTTGGGCTATTATTATTAAAATTTATTTCAAATCAAATGAGGTTTCCCCAATTTGGTAGCCATCAACATACAACATTACATAATATTTTCCGGCAATAGCTTCTTCTTTTCTATTTTTAATATCCCAATACATTGAAATGCTTTGCGAAGTGTTATTATATTCAATTTCTTGTTTTACTGTATATTGTAATATTTTGTCGTTAGCAGTAAAACTATAATCTACACCATCGCTAATATTTATTACTTTACCATCGGGGCGAGCAATTCGGCAAAACAATGTTTTTAGTCCCGATGAAGCTACAGGATTTTCGCTAAGTGTAAAAATAATCCTTATTCTATCGGTTCGTTTAGCTTTTTCGGTAGGCGACTCTTTTTTTCCACCCGATTTTAATGCTACCGTTTTTACTATAACACTATATGCCTTTAATTTTGCGGCTGTAGAAACTTTATCGTTTAATACTTTCTTTTCCGATTCTAAGGTGGTAGTGGTTTCTTTATATCTTACAATTTCACCTTTGTATTGATCGTTTTCGGCTACTAAAATTTTATTTACTTTGCCCAGCGAATCAAGTTGTTGCAAATATCCTTGAGTCATTTCGCGTAATAATTCTAATTTCCTTTTTATTTTATTGTAATCAGCTTGTTGGTAAATTAATTTTTTAATTTCAGCTGCATTTGCTTCAATAATACTGTCTTTTGCGGTGAGTTTTACTGAAATTGAAGAATTTTCGGTTTTTATCTCTTCGTGTTTCTTCATCAACGAATCAAGCTCTGAAGTTAATTCATTGTTTTGTGTGCTTTTTATCTCTTTTTCAATTATAATTGTCTTTAATTGCGAATTTGAATAAATTAATAAAATTGCCAAAATTACTACCAAAATTGATAGAATTATTGTTGCAACTTTGTATTTTTTGCTATTATTATTTGTTTCCATTATTTATAATTTTAATTAATAAAATAATTAACTATTTTTACCTAAATTTATTATCACAAAAATAGTCAATTTTTTCAATTATTATTAAAATTTATATAAAAATGCTATTAATAGATTTGATTTCCGACTTTGCTCATCTATTTTACCCGAGAGTTTGTTCGGCTTGTAATGGAGTATTGCTAAGGCACGAAGAGGTTATTTGTTCCGATTGCATTTTCCATTTACCAAAAACTAATTATCATTTAGGAAAAGAAAATCCGATAGAAAAAATATTTTGGGGACGCATACCTATAGAAAGCGCAAGTGCTTATTACTATTTTAAAAAAGGAAATAAAGTTCAAAATTTACTGCATAAGTTTAAGTATAAAAATTATCCTGAAATTGGCATATATATTGGCAAATTGTATGGCTCAGAACTTAAAAACTCATTGTTATCCATGCCCGATATTATAATTCCAATACCATTGCATGTAAGTAAAAAAAAGAAAAGAGGCTATAACCAAAGCGAGAAGTTTGGAATTGGATTGTCGGAAGCAATGGGAATACCACAAAATACCGATAATTTTATAAGAAAAGTTTTTACCGAAACTCAAACCCGAAAAAATAGATTTTCGAGATGGGAAAATGTTAAAGAGATATTTCATTGCCAAGACTCAAAAATATTTGAAAACAAACATATTCTGCTTATCGACGATGTAATAACAACGGGTTCAACCCTTGAAGCATCTGCCCGAAAGCTACTCGAAATTGAAGGTGTAAAAATTAGTATTGCATGTATGGCTTGTGCCACAATTTAGGGAGTTTTTTGTTTGAAATACTGGGAGTAAAAATTTAAGTTGTGCCAAAAACAAAATATTTGTTTGATTACTTTTTTAAAATCATTAATAAAATTGTAATTGATTGATTAATATTAATATATTTGCATAAATAATAATAACCAAAAGGTTGGGAAAGCATGCTAAATTTGGGTGGCTAACAATACCTTTGGTTGGGTATAAACTAGTTACAAGCAAGCCGAGAAAAAAGACAGCGACTCAATGACAATGAAATTTTTGCTGCATAAAGACAATGAAGATAAATGAAAAATGCTGACACACAAAACAGCACATTTGCAAGCCCCGACACACAATCCGACACTTCGGCTTGCAAAAGAGCTGTTTTTTTCTGACGCACGTACTAAAATATTTTTGAAAATAATTTAATAATTATAATTTTATTCACAAATAAGTTAATATCTTTGCGTAAAATACAATTAAAGTGACAAATAAAGAAATAAATAGGATTAAAGTTGTACTCGCTGAGAAGAAAATTAAAAACAAATGGCTCGCTGAGAAATTAAAGAAGAATCCTTCTTCAGTTTCTCAATGGTGTACAAATGAAAGACAGCCTTCTTTAGAAACATTATTAGAAATGTCAATACTACTTGAGATTGACATCAGAGAGTTATTAATACCGACAAAATGAATCTAAATAAAATTGAAAATCAAAATAGATTAAAAGCTGTTGATTTTTTCTGCGGTGGAGGCGGAATGAGTTACGGCATGAAATTGGCTGGAGTGGATATTCTTGCTGGTATTGATTATGAAATTAATTGCAAAGAAACATACGAAGCAAATATTGGAGTTGGAAAGTTTATTCAAGCCGATGTTTTTGATTTAGAAGAAATTCAATTACAAAATAAATTAAATTTAAATAGAAATGATGATGATTTAATTTTGATTGGGTGTAGTCCATGCCAATTTTGGAGTATAATAAATACAGATAAGAAGAAATCTGAAAAATCAAAAAACTTGCTTATTGAATTCGAACGATTTGTAAAGTATTTTAATCCTGGATATGTTGTTGTAGAGAATGTTCCCGGAGTATTACGAAAAAAGAAAGAAAGTGGTTTGGAGTCATTTATTGATTGGCTAGAAGATTCAGGATATTTCGTTCACTTTGAAGTTCACAATACAAATGACTATGGTGTGCCACAAAGTAGAAAAAGATTTACTTTAGTTGCTAATAGAATTAGTAAAATCAAAATTTTTCCCCAAAAAGAAGACAAAAAACTTGTTGTAAAAGATGTTTTGGGGATTAATAATGGATTTTGTATGATTTCAGCAGGGACTGTTGATGATACAGAATTTCTACATTCTGCTCCTAGTGTTTCGAATTTAACATTAAAAAGATTACAAAAGGTAAAAAAAGACGGAGGAAATCGTCTTGGATTTGCCAATGATTCAGACTTACAACTTACATGTTTTATGGGAAGAGACAATTCATTTAAAGATACTTTTGGTCGCCTGTGGTGGGATAGACCATCCCCAACAATAACAACTAAGTTTTTCAGCGTTTCTAACGGTAGATTTGTTCATCCTGAAGAAGATAGACCATTATCTTTACGAGAAGGTGCTACTTTACAATCTTTCCCGAAAGATTATAAATTTTATGGCACTAGTCATTCATCAATAGCTCGGCTTATTGGCAATGCTGTTCCACCTGAATATGCTAAGAGAATTGGTCAAGCAATCGTAAAAAATCATTCAAATGCAATTTAGAACTAAAGCTAGAGCTGTAGATTTACTTGGTAAAGGTCAGATTGCCGATTTACCAACAGCCATTACAGAATTGTGGAAAAATGGTTATGATGCATATGCAGATAATCTAAGAGCCGATTTATATAAAGAAGGATTTAATGGACTTACAAAATCATACTTTATTCTTTCCGATGACGGAAAAGGAATGTCCGGTTCAGATATTTTAGATAAATGGTTAGTGTTAGGTACTGATTCAAAATCACGAGCTGAATTAGATATAGAATCTGAAGATACTCTATGGAAACGTCCTCGTATTAAAGCAGGTGAAAAAGGAATTGGTCGCTTATCTGTTGCATATTTGGGTAATCCGATGTTAATGTTGACGAAGAAAATTGGGTATCCCTTACAAGCATTGTATTTTGATTGGAGGTTATTAGAAAATTACAATCTGTTTTTAGATGATATTAATATTCCCTTAAAATCAGTTGAGAATCTTAATTTACTTGAAAATGTCTTTTCGGATTTGAAGAAAGACTTTTTATCAAATTTTGATAAAGAAACGGATTTAGATTTAAAGCCAATTTGGGAAGGAAAACAAATAGAATTAAAAGCTGATATTATTTCTGAAACGGGAAATACTGAATTGGAAAAACCCGTTTTGAACAGTATCTCTTCTTTTTTTGACTCAGATAATGCTCACGGAACTATGTTTCTCGTTTTTAATCCTATATCGCAATTATTGGAGATATCGGAAAATGATAACAATGATAATTTGGAAAATAAAATGTTTGTTATAACCAGCTTATCAGGCTTTACAAATCCTTTTAAAGAGAAAACAATCGATATTTCTACTGAAATTAACGTGCATTCAGAATCAGAACAATATGATTTACTTACCAGATTGGGCAATTTTTTTTCAAGAAAAGATTTTGAATTAGCTGATGTATTTATTGATGGGAGGTTTGATGGTAAAGGTGCTTTCAAAGGAAAAATCAGAATATATGATCAAATTATAGATTACGAATATCTCAATCCAAGGAAAAGAAATTCAATATCATTTTATGGTGAAATACCTATTGAATTAGGGTATTCTCAAGGTGACGAAAAATCATCACTTCTTACTGAACAACAATTTGCAAGTTTAAAAACGAAAGCTAAACTTTATGGTGGATTATATATTTATCGAGATGATTTTAGAGTTCTGCCCTATGGAAGAGATAATGCAGATTTTTTAAATTTTGAGCAAAGAAGGAATCTAAGAGCAGGTACATATTACTTTTCATATAGAAGGATGTTTGGATATCTAGGGATAGAAAGAAATAGAAATTCAAAACTAATTGATAAATCAAGTCGTGAAGGACTGATATCAAATACGCAATACCAAGCTTTTACAAATGATATAAAGGGTTTTTTCATAACATTAGCGACTGATTATTTTCAAACAGACCCCAAATTTTCTTTATTTAAAGATAAAAAAGAAGAGTTAAATAAACAAAATGAGGCCTTAAAAGCCGATAAAGCCAGAGAAAAGGCAGAAAAAATAGCATTCACAAAATCATTGAATTCCTATCCTCAAAAACTGGATGAATATCAAATAAAATATGAAAGATTGTTAGAACTTTTAGAAGATAAACTAAATACCATTAACGTAAGTTATTCCGAAGTTGAAAGTATTTTAGATGAACTTCAAAAAATGGATTTAGAATTTAAAGGATTAATCCCGAAAGTTCCGAAACGCTACAAACCTACTGAAACACAAAATGAGAGATTGTATAAGTTTGAATACAGACTTAATAATTATATTGAGCTAATTGCACCTAAAAGAGAGGCATTGAATAAAAAAGCTCAAGATAAGCTTGAAATTAGAGATTTGAAAATTGATTTTACTAAAAAATATAATGGCTACATTTCTTCCTTAGAAAAAGCACTTAATGAAAACAAGCAACAGCTTGACGATACGTATAGTGCTTTAATGATAGATTATAGAGAAAGAGCAAAACGATTAACTACGGCACTCGCTGAAAATAAAGAAAGAATCGTTGGTGGCATTGTTTCCAAAGAGCAAGTAAGCCAATTTACGAATGAAATCGAAAAACTATATAACAGTTTATCTGAAGAAGCAAATAAAACTTTGTTCCCTTTAGTCGAGCATATAAAACGATTATCTTTTAATATTGATGAAGAACAAGTACAAGGCGCTTACAAGGCACAATATGACCAAATGAAGTATCAGTGGGAACAAACAAGAGACACTGCTCAATTGGGAATAGCAGTAGAAATTATTGATCATGAATTTAATCACCTATATGCGAAAATTAATAATCAGTTAGGTGTATTAAGTAATAATGACACTGTAAACGCTATTAAAGAATTTAGTTTCCTTGAAAAGAATTTTAAGCAATTAGAAGATAAATATGCATTATTATCGCCCTTATATAGGATTTCAGGAGCTTTTGCAAAAGATATTCTTGGTGAAGTAATTTGCAAGTATTTGCTGGAATTTTTTGAAAATCAAATTTTAGAGTACAACATTCGCTTTGATATTTCAGACTCATTCAAAAAACATTCTATTACAATTAAGGAACCAGTAATCCATACCGTATTTATTAATATAATAAATAATGCTATTTATTGGATGCGAAATAAAGAACAACGAATCATTAAGCTGGACTATTGGGAAGACACAAATGAAATAATTATTGCTAACTCTGGAGAAAAAATTCCTGATTATCGATTAGAAAGGATTTTTGAATTATTTTATTCGCAACGTCCTAATGGTAGAGGTATAGGGTTGTATCTATCAAAACAAAGCTTAAATGAAGCCGACTTGGATATTTATGCTACCAATGACAAAAAGTATAATTTATTAAACGGAGCTTGCTTCGTGATTAATCAAATATCCAAATAAAATGTATAGTAAAAAAGCATTTGACATATTAAATTCATCGATAAATTCTGCCGTATTTATTGACGAAAAAGCTAAGGATTTTTATTCGGAAACTCCTGCAAATACAGAAAATACAGAGGAAGTCTTATCTGTAAATCTTTATAAAACTTTTAAGAAAAACGGTAAAAGTTTAGCAGTTCATAAATTTGAAATTCCAGATCTTCAGGATTCTATCACATTAGATTATTTGTTTAAAGGAAGAGACCTTATACTTTTAGACTGGGAGTTGGCAGAAGTCGCAGGAGAAGAACATTCTTTGAACTTGCTTAATAAGGCAGTGAGCACTCCGTGCGTTAATTTCTGTTGTATATACTCTAGATCTAAAAACTTCAATGAAATTCCACTATACTTAGATGCGTATTTCTCAGGGTTAAGTAAAAGTGAATTTGTAATCATTCGAGATAAATTTGATCATATTGAACCAACTGAAATACTGACGGTTTTGAATAAGAATGAAGACGAAATTTCAGCTTTTTTCTTAGATAATGAAATCGTTATAGATGTTTTTCCAATTGAAAGAATTAGAAATAAATCAAAGTATCTAATTCTTCGTTATTTGTATATTTCCCTTACCATAGATAAGTATTTTATTCCTGAACCCGTTGAAGATAATTATGAAGTATTAAACAATGGGAATGACTCTTTCATTATTAATAATACTTTTGTTCTGGCTATAAAAAAAGATGACGAAACAGATTCCGATTATAAAAATTTATTAAAACGTATTTCGGATATTATAATAAAAAATAAAGGTAGTTTCTTTCAATTGCTCGGATTAGAGATGCAGTCAGTTTTTAATTCAAACGAACGCTTTATTGATGAAACTATTTTAAAATCTTCAACAGAAGCTCTTTTTCAATTTAGAAATCATATTAAAGATGATAAAACTTTTGGCACAATAATTAAGAAATTGCTTATAGAACAAGCAACTCTAAAGTTAAGAACGTCAAAGCTGGCATTATTAGAAACTGAATTTCTGAATAATAGAAATGAAGAATTAGGCAAGGAAGGACCAAGCAATATGGATTTGTTTCAGCTTAATGTTTTTTATAATTCTGTTTCAGTAGAAATTTTGAAGTCAGGTGATATTCCAAATTTGAACTTTGGTGATGTCTTTAAAGATTCTAAAACTGACAATTACTATTTATGTATAACAGCCTTATGTGATTGTTACGAGCCGAAAAAAATAGATTATAATTTTTATTTTGTAAAAGGAACTGAATTTAATGATATTGAACTTGCTTTAATATTAGGAGATACTGCTTTCATTAGCTTTTTACCAAATGAAAAGGCAATATATTGGGGCAATACTGATGACCCACAAATTAAAAAAATAAAAGAACCTTCGTTGTCTAGTTCAACTGATGATTGTAGTAAGTTAATGAACGACATTAAAACTTTAAAACAAACAATTTTAAATCTCTCAACAAATCAAACTAAGTTGACTAGTTTCTTATATAAACCGTATTATATTAAGCCGAAAGTTTATAATGTTGAAAATAATAAACTAATAGATAATAAAATTAGAATTTGGGATATAACAAATAAGTTTACAAAAGAGGATTTTGACCAAAACCTAAATTATTTTGATGTTGAATATATTACAACATTAAGAAATGACTATGCACAAAGAATTGCGAATCATGCTTTTGGACATCCTGCTCGTGTAGGAGTTGATTTTGTTAAAAAAAAGTAATCTATGACTATTGCTAACGCTTCGTAGTCAAGCACATTTGCAGGTCGCAAAAGCCTACCACAACCTAAACCTGCAAAAGAGCTTGCATATTGAAACGCACGGATAGAATAATATGCAGCAAGAATTAAAGACATAATGATGAAAGACAAGAACGGCCAGCTTGTAATCGAGTAGACCGCCCTGCCAGTAATTAGCTGGCAGGGAGAGCCTCTCACACCA
>CAZRCF010000106.1:0-2516 GCA_964598505.1 uncultured Lentimicrobiaceae bacterium
AAAAGCGAAGATGTGAAAGTAAAACAAAAGACACAAAAGCAGTTAGCCATAGAGTTTAACGACTAATTGAAGCCTTAAAAAGTTTATTTTAATAAAAATAATTTATCAAAAACTTGACTTATATCGTTTTTTGATATATCTTTGCCCTCGACTTACATACAAATATTCTTGGGCAAATTAAACAATGAGTTTATTTAAACAAGATAAAGGGGACGCCCCTATGGTGGTTGGAAGGAAACAACCAACTGTGCAATCGCCCAGCGTTTGTGTGTAAGTCACACCTACGGTGGGCGTTCCTGATTTATTAATATTAAATTCTTTAAACATGACACAAAAAAAGAATGAAGCCGGCAACTTACTGCCAATAACAGTTGCTCAAGGTGTAACTGTTAATGTATTGCCAAATGAGCAATACGAGTACTTAATGACTACAAAAGAAGTAGCAAAAGGTTATGGTGTAACTGATTATGCCATTAGACAAAACAAAGTAAGTCTTAGCTCAGAACTTATTGAAGGCAAACATTATGTAATTGCTGTGAGTATTCCTCACGGCGAATTGCCTAAGAAACTTAAATGTGCTCATAATGCTATAATGTGGACAAAAAGAGGTATAGTAAGGTTGGGTTTTGCTATGAGAAGCGAACGTGCAAAATTATTTAGAGATTGGGCAGAGGAGCTAATAATAAATTATGAAGAGCAAAAAGACTTATTTAGCCAACCCATAACTAAGCAATTGCCAGCTAAGCGTAATCATAACCGCATAACACAGGAACGCATGGTTGATTTATTGGCAGATGTGTGCCGTATAGAAGATAAAGAGTTGCGATTGAGCATTAGCAATAAACTAATGGGGAGGGTATAACGATGAAAAAATTAGGAATTATAAAAAACGAATGTTTCGACACCCGCAAGGATATGACCGATGTAGCTAATTTTTTTGTTGAGCAATTTGGTTTTGAAATGGTACGCTGCCGTTTGCATTGTGAAAAGATAGAAGCTAATCGCAGTGCAATACTACTATTGTATGGAAATGTTGTTAAACGTAGATTTTTACGCTGCAAGGCATGCAAAAACAAGGAAGGAGCTACAAAATGATAAAAAAAACCAATAGAACCAATATAAATATATCGCTTGATATGGAGGTAAGCGATTACACCGAAACGCTAAAAGCAATAGTATCGCACCTATCGGCAACCAACGATGATGTGCAACCTACTGCCGATGAACGTTATTTTTTGGGAAGATTATTGTTTGAATTTTTGCCAGATGAAAATTTTGTAATGCAGCTGCAAAGTTAAAATAAAGAAGCCCCAAACGGGGCTTTTTTTATTTTAGTTTAAAAGTAGCTTCTACTTCTTGTGTGGCTGACTGGTAAGCGGTGTTGTCGTAATAAGTGGTGTTGTAGATAATGGAAAATACTTTAGTTCCGTCGTTTCGTTTTTCCTGCGTAGCCGATTTACGGGTAAAAACATTAGTAGTTCCATCGTTACGCCAGTTTTGCAAGGCAGCCTGAATACTGTTTAAGGTATCGTAAATTGCAAGTGCTTTTGTGCGAACTTCGAGCGGAGCAGCAATATTTGTTTCGTCGAACAGATTAAATACTACACGAAGTTCAATATCAACATCGCATTGCTGTATGCCATCGGTTCCTATTGTTTCGCAATTTGGGTAGCGGATATTAATTAATACTGCCGGAAAATCAACTGCAACGCGGTACTCATCGTAGTCGAGTTGTCCGTTGTCGAAATCAATCCATTTAATTTCGGGTACTTTAGCCTGCAAACGTGAGGCAATTAAATTGTAAATGTGTTTCATGGTAATGTGTTAATTTGAAAATTTGAAAATTTGAAAATGTGTTAATTGTAACTACAAACTTGTAACTTGTAACTAATAACTTGTAACTCGTAACTAAAAACTTGTAACTGTTTAATGTGATAATATTTTGTTTAATTGTGTTTGAATCATTGTTTCAATGTCGTTTAAAAGTTCTTGGCTTTTGCCAATAAATTGTCGTTTGGGCATTGTGAAGTGTACGTTGATGGTTTCTTTTTTTGTGAGAGCTAATGATTTCCATTTACTGTTGCCTGTGCCACCGGTAGCCTCGTAATGTTTTGCCCACGCAAACTTACGCATTTCGGGAGTTATGGTAATAGCGTTGTTTACTTCGCCACCCTCGTTGTGTATTTGTGAGTATGGTTTGTCGCTTTTAATTGTAATTAAACCTTTGCTGGCATTATAGCTAATACTGTTATAAAGCTCTTTGCGAGCCGATAGTAGTGTGGCGTATTTTTGGGCTGCATATTTACCTGTTTCGCTAAAGCGTTTTGGTTTGTCCCATTTATTAATACCATTATCAACAAAACCGCCTTTAATAAAGTTATCGCGAAAGTGGTCGACAGCCATTTTACCAATACGTCTGGGCAACTGGTCGTTGATAAGGGTTTCCATTTCGGTTTGTTTACGCTTTATAAGTTGTGTAAATTGGTCGGGAGTCATTTTGATTAATTTGAAAATTT
>CAZRCF010000106.1:2616-8989 GCA_964598505.1 uncultured Lentimicrobiaceae bacterium
CATCCATTTTTGAAAGATGACTGGGATTCTGTTGTTGAAGGCTTTCGATAGTTATGTTTATAGTATTTTTCATTTTATTTAATTTATTTTGTTAATTATTTGACTTTGTGTTGTTAAATGTGTTATATTTGCATTATTAAAGTGGTTTTAAACCAAGCGTTGGATTGCATATCCTTTAGCAGTTTAAAATCACTTTTTCTTTATATTATCTACTATTGAGTAAAACCGAACCTTTTTGTTAGTTATATCCTCTTTTAAAACTATATATGATGTTTTATTTGCAATTATAGTTTTAAGATAATGAAATTGTAAATTGATATTACTTATTCCAGCATCAGTTCTTATATATTTTGCATCTTGAACTAACTGAATAATATTGAGCACAGCTTCGTTTTTTTCAAGCAGATATTTGTGTGGTTGGTTTAATGCTTCTTTTATACCTGAAACCGAAAATTCAATAGGCAACTCAATTTTATTGTGAGTTACGGTTTTGCCAATTAATAGCTCCACAGCTTCTTTTTTTATTTCTGTTCTACGTTGCTTTATTATTTCTCTTTTCACAAAAGCATCTACCGCTTCATTGGCACCATTGTAGGCGTTAGTTATGTATGCGTTTGTATTGCTAAATATTGCACCTGTATAAGCAGGGTTTTGGTCGAGTCCGGGTGTTGGTTCGTAATTGGCTTTTGGTGTAGTGGCGGTTGGTTCTTTATCGGTATTGGTAATTCCACATTTGCAGTTCCAAAGGTCGCCAGGGTAATTATCACTCCAAAAAGGGTCGTTAATGGGTTTTATAATATTATAAAACTGTTCATGTTCGCCACGAGGTTCTACGCTGGTACTTGGCAACCATTGCAAGCAAGGGAATAGGTCGGCATCACGCTCAAACTTTTTAAAGTTGGCAGCGTTTCGGGCTCGCAATACCGAGGTGTCGTATTCGGTTTTTAGCCAGTGTTGATATTTGGAAGTGATATGCTCGTTTGCCTTTTTAAAGTCGCTAAATGATCGCAATTGTCCTTTGTCGTTGACAAGGTTGGGAATGATGTCGTTTTGCTCTCTGTGGGCTTTGTAGGCGGCAAAAACTGCGTTGTTGTTTTTGAGCTGGTGCACAAAATCGTAATCGGGATTGCCAAATTCCACTTTGCCAAACGCTTTGTCAACTGCACCATTCAATGTGTTCCATGTATGATGAAAAAGATTAGACTCAATACCTGTTTTTACATTTACATTTTTATTGTAGATGTTTTTCAGGGCTTTATCAACTAAATTTTTATCGAATAATGGAATTTCGTTGTCGTTTGCAGCAAGTTTGCAAACTTCGCATCCCGATTGGTAGAGCTCATCAATTAAAACTTCAAAGGAGCCCTCTTCGGAGTGAGGGCTTCGACGAAAAAACCGAATAGTTTTTTGTAAAATGGTGATTCGTCGGTGCTCAAAAGTTTTTTATCTGCTTTGGGTTTCTCTGCTTTGGTATCTTGGGCATCGGGTTGAGTATTTTGTTTATTGGCTGCAATGGTTTGTTTTGCTTCGGGCATTGGTATGCCGTAGGTGTCGTAAAAGTAGTCGGCAGGAATATCAATTAAATTAACGAGCTGCATATCAACAGTAATTTTATCTTTAAGCGATAATGTTTCGCCTTGTTCGGTAAACTTAAACTCGCTACCTTCTACATTATACCCTCTGTTTTGCAGTAATGTAAGAAACTGGCTATTAAGTATTCGTTGCACAAATCGGCGGTCGGCTTTATGTTTGTCTTGCTGAACGGAAAGGTGAACTTCGCTTTGCGAACGCGAACTACCATCAAGGGTTGTCATTGTTTGCCCCAGTATTCCGATAAGGATTTCCTCGTTGCAAGCTTCTTTCAATTTGTCGTACAGCATGGCATTGGCGTAAGTGGTGTTATCTTTGAATTCAATGTCAGCTTCTTTGGGCACAACCATATAAGGAGCAGCACCAGAAGTTTCGAGAGCTTGCACTAACGATTTACGAGTAGCTTCGTCGTAATTGTTGTATTTACCAATACGGAACGGCATACCGAACATTTCGGCAAACTGAGCCCAATCGCCAAAGTTTCCACGCTTATATATTACATAAGGAGCAGCTTTAAGTATAAGCCCGAAATCGGATTTGCTACCGGCAAAAATAAATCGGTCGTCGGCACTATAATCGTAACCTGTTTCATCGCTTTGTTCGGTTAATATTATCGACAATAGAGGGTTTACGTTTTTGTTAGGAATAAGCGAGGCAATTAATTGCGGGAATATTTCGGTTTGAAAAAGCGAGAATCCCCAAAATTTCGACCGCATAATGTTTTCGAGCAGGACTTCAAATCCTTCCGAACGCATAAGCAAATCGATTTCCTCGTTTGGTTGTCCGTTTTTATCAACAAAAACAATTTCGGCGTTGGTAATGGCGTCAATACGTTTTGCAATAGCATCTGCCAAAATATTATCGAGCAATAAATCGTCGAATAGGTCGTATAATTTAGCTCTGCGGTTAATATCGGCACTTTTCAGAGCCGAACGCCAAGTTTCAATATCATTAGTATTTCGTTGCGTTGGTTTTATGGTGATGGTGTTTACCATCAAAGGAGGTTCTTTTGTTATTTTTTGCTTTGCCATGGTTGGTTAATTATTAATTGTTAATGGTTAATTGTTAGTGGTAAGTGGTAAGTAGTAAGTGGTGGTATTAAAAGTGATTATTTCGTTTGGTGTTGCTGCCGGAAAGTATAATATTAGCATCGGGGTTTCCTTGTGTATCTGTTGAGAGTGGTAAATCGGGAACTACATAACCTTTTTGCACATCTTGCAGCCATTTAATAGCACGGTCGTAACGTTCTTTACGCATCTTTAAGTCGATATTGGGGTTACAAATATTTACTAAGTGCCAAGCAGCAATATCTTTTATAAATATTAATAGCAATTTGTTGCGTAGGTTGCCTGTGGCGGTAAATATTACATTAATATCGAATCGCGAGAGGTATCCTTTAGCTTCGGAAATTGCACCATCTATTGCAGCCTGTGCAATAGTTTCGTCGCCACGTGTAATACTTGTAATTGCTTCGCTGCGAACGTGTGTATTAAGTTCTGCTATTGTTATCATTGTTAAAATCTTTTGTTATTAGTTCTTTTTTTACCGAAATCCATTTGCGAAACACCGGAGCTTTTATTGTTAGCAATAAAAACACCACCCTCTACACAGTCGGGTCCATCGGCAGGAGCATTTAGTCGGGGATTAACTAACATAAATTGCTCTACTAATCGTTTCATGTGAGGGTTTTCTTTTTCGGCTTCATTAAAAATTAGTCTGTTTTGCTTATTCAATGGTTCAAGGTTACCTTCAATACGCGAAAACTTATCGGGCTTAACTCGTGTATCGGGCGATATTGCAATATATTTTCCGTTCTTTTTGCCAGCTTCGGCAAAAATTGGTAAAAATACTTGCTCATAGAAAGGGTTTTGCAATGTGTTGTTTTCGATGTAACGATATACTTGAGTACGCTCGGCAACGTATTTGTCGAGAACATAATACCAATCAACAAATTCGGCATTTGTAACATGGTCGAGGAAACCATTAATTACATAAAATTTACCATCTTTGCAACCAATAAGCCAAACTGCTTTAAATGATCCTGATTTGTTTTTCGAGTTGCTTGGTGCCGGGTCGCCATAACATATAATATTTTGGAAGCTTCGCAATTGCGGAACTTTGCCGAAAGTAATCTCTTTAAATGTTTCACCTTCGGAAACAGGATTGTTGAAGTATTCTTGCTGAGCCGATTTGGTGCTAATGGTAGATAAAACGAAGTCGATGTCGGTTTCGCTGTTTTTTTCAATCCAAGTAGATTTACCATTTTTGTCGCGAATATTCACAATATCGAATTTTTTGGCTTTTTCGCCGGCTCTCACAATGCAGCAATCGGTGGCAATAATGTTTCCATTAAAAAGTATTCGGATATTACCGGATATACTTATAGTAGGAATAAGAGCTTGTTCAATCCAATCCCATTTTTGTTTAATACGGTCGGGATTTCGGCACTCTTCGTCGGTGTCAATATCATCAACGAGAATAAAATCGGGGCGTTTGGCTTCGTTTCGAGTACCGCGAGGCGATTGCCCGGCACCAAGAGCCCGAAAACTACACCCGCATTTGGCAGTAAAATTTCCTGTTTCCCAAGCACCGAGTGTTTGTTGTTTGCCGTAGTCGTTAATAAAACGCATATTTTTTTCCAATTGCAACATAAAAGGCAGTAGCAATCGGCAGGCGTTATCGTAATTATTAGAAACGAGAAGCACGTTGGTAACTTCGCCGGTAAGAGCCAAAAAAAGCACTTCCATCATACTGCGAGCCGATTTAGCTAATTCGCGACTCCATGCTCGCACTTCGTACCAGCGTTTATTGCTTAGCAGCCGTTTTGTGGCTCTTTTATGAAATTGTGCAGGTTCGGCAGTACAATAAGTAGGGAAATAATATTTAAACCACTCTTCGGGGTTGGCTTCGAGATATTTAATTCTGTTGAGTTTGTCGGTTTGACTTTCAGATGAATCAACATCAACATCTTGAATAAATTGGTTGTAGTATGCTTCCCAATCGCGAAAGGCTTGTTTATCGGTGTGCTTAATCATTACATACAAGATTTAATAAAAGCATCGAAATATTTGGCAACCTGCTTGCTTAAATCAATATCCGAAGCTTTACGAATAAATGAAAGGAATTGTTGCCCAGTTTCAACCTTATCGGCAATAGAGGTTTCAACTTCTAAGTTTTTAATGGCAGCTGTAATTTTAATGAGAGTATCGGCTTCTTTGTTGGTAGAGTAACGCGAGCCTTCATCTCTGCGACTGATAGCATTGTTAAGTTCTTTAAGTTGGTTGTAGAGCAACGATAATTGTTCGGCTTTGGTGGTAAGAAGCGATACTTTAAGTTCTTCCCATTTTTCGGCTTTAATCCATTTGCCAACAGTTACTTCTGAAATACCAGCACGTTGAGATATTTCTTTTTGAGAAATGCCATTATTTTGAAGATAAAGAAGTTTTGCAAATTCTTTTTTCTCGCTAATAGTTTGCTTTGCCATTTTTTTTATGGCAAAGTTCAGCGGATTAATATTAAAAATCAATTAAGATGTCAAGGGTTGGCAACTATATGTCAAGGGTTGGCATAAGTATGTCAAGGGTTGATATATTAATTGATTTAGCTAAAAAAACAGCGGTACTTTGTGGCTCAATAATTAAAACGAATAAAAAAAGAGATGGCAAGACGCGTAGTAATATCAGATGAGAACTTAAACAGTTATGGTTTTTGGATTAAAACAGATGGTATAGATGTTTCACAATTTGGCAAAAACCCGATATTGCTTTGGATGCACAATAGAGCATTTAGAGGAACTGAAGACGAAGTGTTGCCGATAGGCAAAGTTACCGATTTGAAATTTGAGAATGGAGCTTTGAGTGGATTGCCTGTTTTTGACCAAACCGACAAATTTGCCAAAAAAATTGAAAGCAAATGGGAAGCAGGTATTTTAAATATGGGTTCGCCTGGCTTGCAAGTAATTGAAGAGAGCGAATTGGCTGAGCATTTAAAACCCGGACAAACACGCCGAACAGTTTTAAAATCGAAACTACGAGAGCTATCAATTGTTGATTTAGGCTCAAATGATAATGCTTTAGGATTAGCATTTTACGATACGGAAGGGAAAATAATAGAACTGGCAGATGGTAATGAATGCCCTGTTAGCCTTTTAGATAAGCAAACAAACAACCAAAAACAAAATGAAACAGAGATGAAAAAAATCGCACTTACTTTAGGTAAGCCAGAAACGGCAACCGAAGAAGAATTGAATGCCGATGTAGCTAATTTGTTAAAAGAAAACAAAGAGCTAAAGGACAAAGAAACAGTACGAGAGCTTGCTGAAAAAACAGCTCGTGAAACAGAAGCCGAAGCTCTTGTAGATAAGGCTATAAAAGAAGGCAAAATAAATGCTTCTGCCAAAGAATCGTTTAAAAAACTTTTTGCTACCGATTTTGATAGTGCCAAACTATCGCTTGAAAGTATATCGGCTCGCCCAAATATTGCTGGACAAATAGCAAATGAAGGCGAAGGCAACGTGTCGAAATTCGAGAAATTGAGTTGGGACGAACTTGATAAGCAAGGTTTGCTTATAGAGCTTCATGCCAAAAACCCGACTTTATATAAACAAAAGTTTGACGATAAATTCAAAAAATAATCAAAATTAAACCAAGTAATCACTTAAACAAAAACAAAATTAAACCAAGTAATCACTTAAAACAAAACAAAAAATGGCATTACAAACAGAAATATGGCTTGACAGTATAATATTAGGTTTATTTGCTGACAATACATTTGCATCAAAATC
>CAZRCF010000107.1:0-8984 GCA_964598505.1 uncultured Lentimicrobiaceae bacterium
CCAACCCTTATTTTAAAAAAGCTATCAGAATTGATAGCTTTTTTTTTGATTTGTAAATTGAAAAAAATAAAACATTTATTCACTTTTTAATACAGTAATCATTACCCTAATGCTTTAACCCTTCAATAGCTTTTGGGTCGTGTTTGTGTTTAAAGAAAACCGCAAATAAAACTGCAACAATTAACGAATAGCAAGCAAAAGCAAGCCAAATTGAATGCCAAACTTTATCACCATTAACTGTAAAATACTTGTCGATTAAAATTCCGCTGATAAAACTTCCTGATATAGCTCCAAAACCATTAGTCATCATCATAAACAAACCTTGAGCACTCGAACGAATTTTAGTATCGGTATTGGTTTCAATAAATAACGAACCCGAAATATTAAAGAAATCGAAAGCCATACCATAAACGATACAAGAAACAATAATCATCCATAATCCGTTTTCGGGATTGCCATAAGCAAATAACCCAAAACGTAATACCCAAGCAATCATACTCATAAGCATTACCTTTTTAATACCAAATTTCTTTAAAAAGAAAGGAATTGCTAAAATAAAAAGCGTTTCAGATATTTGCGAAATTGACATAATAATGGTTGAATATTTTACCACAAAAGAACTTGCATATTCAGGCACTTTTTTAAAATCATCTAAAAAAGTATCACCATACATATTTGTTAATTGCAAAGCAGCACCCAAAAACATAGAAAAAATAAAGAAAAGCAACATTTTATAATTGGCAAAAAGTTTAAACGCATTTAAACCAAATATTTCAATCCAGCTTGATTTTTCAGAAGTTTGTTTTTGAGGCAAACATTTAGGCAACGAAAAAGAATAAATACCCAACCCAAATGATGCAAAAGCTGAAATATAAAATTGATATTCGGTAGCTTTATTTCCAGTTAAATTGGTAACCCACATAGCAACTATAAACCCAATAGTTCCCCATACACGAATAGGTGGAAATGATTTTATTACATCAAAATTATTGGTTTTTAAAGCATTATACGAAATTGAATTTGCAAGCGAAATTGTTGGCATATAAAAACACATAGCAACCAACATTACCCAAAAAAATGTATCGGGAGAGTTTACTTGAGCACAATAAAATATAGCTATTCCGCTCAATATATGAACAATGCCATATAATTTTTCGGCATTTACCCATCTATCAGCAATAATACCCATTATTGTAGGCATAAAAATTGAGGCAATTCCTAAAGTTGAAAAAATTGCTCCAAATTCGGCACCTCCCCATTGTTTAGTTCCAAACCAATAATTAGCAATAGTAATCAGCCATGCACCCCAAACAAAAAACTGAAAAAAATTCATTAAAATTAAACGATTTTTGATTCCCATAATAAAGATTTTTAGATAAATAATTTTGTGTAATTTTTAAAATTGAGAGCAATTTACAAAAAAATATCTTCAAAAATAAAATGCTAATTTATTTTAATAACTTTTAAAACTAATACAATTTTTGGTTGTTTAATTTTTGAACTGATTTTTTTTATAATTTTATCAAATATTTGCTCACATCCATTTTAAATTATGAACAAAATCAAACTCGAAGTTTTAGGACTTACATATAGTCAAACACAAAACAACGCATACGCATTGATTTTAAAAGAATTTGATGGTTCTCGCCGATTACCAATTATTATTGGTGGTTTCGAGGCGCAATCAATTGCAATTCAAATTGAAAAAATAAAATATTCGAGACCCTTAACACACGATTTATTTAAAAATTTTGCAGACTCCTTTAAAATAGCAGTTAAAGAAATATTTATTTATCGTTTAGAAGAAGGTGTTTTTTATTCAAGATTAATTTGTACTGACAACAAAACAACCGTTGAAATTGATGCTCGCACATCTGATGCAATTTCGCTTGCACTTAGGTTTAATTGCCCAATTTATACTAATGAGCAAATTATGAAAGAAGCTTCGATAGATGAAAAAATAAGCAGTCAAAATTTTGAAGAAGAAGAATCATTTGAAGATATAAATGATGAAGATGATACTTTTAATTATACCAATTATTCTATTGAAGAGCTAAACGAACTGTTAAGTATGGCTATTGAAGCCGAAAATTATGAACAGGCATCATTAATTAGAGATGAAATTTCGAAAAGAGAGAAAAAATAAAACCTTAGTATTTTTTATACTCTAAAAGATAAATTTATGGACTACAAAGAAATTGAACAAACAACTAATATCGACTCAAATACTTACATCTCTGATAATAGTGTTAAAAAAAGTTATGTTTTAGACTCTGTAAATTATTATACAAACCCAAGCAACGTAATTACATTTTACGATTCTGTAATTTATAATAATTCCGAACAGGGAATATATGTAAAATCAATTTTTAGTAATCATAAACTAAATACAAAAGAATTTAAGCCAATTGTCAGTAACAGTAATAACACAAACTGGCTTTTTGCAGTTGTATTTTCAGCTACTTTACTTTTTATTTACCTTCAAGTAAATTTTTATAACAGGTTTCATCAAATTATTAGAGCCTTTTATATAACTCGATACTATGGTCAGCTTACACGAGATGGAAATATATTAAAAGAGCGAATAATTTTTCCAATTTATGGGTTATATTCCATTTCAGTTGCTTTATTAATATTTTGCTTATTTGATAATTATTTTGACGTGAGTTATTTTTCTGTTGAAAAACCCTATATTTTTTTAATAATATTTGGCTGTTTTATAATCATAAATATTTTCAGACTATCAATTACTCGATTTACAGGTTTAATATTTGAAAATCAGAATGATACTTATACCCATTTAACTAACCATTTACTGTATTCTTTTCTTGTGGGTATTGGGTTGTTACCGTTTTTAATATTGTTTATTTATAGCAAAACACCCGTTTTTTTAGTTGTTGCAGTATTAATTATCTCGGGGTTGTACATTTCTCGGTTAATAAAAGCAATAATTACTTGGAGAAAAAGCCTCAATATATTCAAATTAATTTTATATCTTTGCACCATTGAAATTATTCCAAATATTATTTTGCTAAAAGCAATAATTAATTTGAGTAATTCATTATAAATCAAATTATTGACCATAATTAATTTGCTGAAGATAATGATTAAAAACATACTCATATCACAACCCAGACCGGCCGATTTTGAAAAATCACCTTATGCCGAACTGGCAAAAAAACATAATGTAAATATAGATTTTTACAAATTCTTTAATATTGAACCTATAAATGCTACAACATTTAGAAAGGACAGAATAAATATACTTGATCATACCGCAGTTATTTTAATGAGCAAAAATGCAATTGATCATTTTTTTAGAATTTCTAAAGAATTAAGAATCGATATTCCAGAATCGATGAAATATTTTTGCATAAACGAAACTACAGCTCTATACTTGCAAAAATATGTTGCTTATCGAAAAAGAAAAATATTTTTTAGTAAAACAAATATTATAGAGTTTTCGGAACTAATATACAAGCATAAAAACGAACAATTTTTGCTGCCTTCAGGTGATTTACATCGTGGTCCAATTTGTTCTGTCCTCGAAAAATATAATATAAAACCTACATTAGCCGTAATTTTTAAAAATGTTTCTGCCGATTTGAAAGCAGAAATTGATATTTTAAAATATGAAATGATTGTTCTTTTTAGTCCTTCGGGTGTTCAATCATTAAAAGAAAACTATCCTGATTTTAATCAAGGTTATATTTCAATTGGGGTAATGGGTGAAAATGTTGCTACATCATTAGTTGAAGCTGGCTTAAAACTTCAATTTATGGCTCCTACAAAAGAAGCTCCATCAATTACTTCTGCAATTGATCAATATATTCAGAAAGTAAATCATACTTCAAAAAAATAGAATAATTAATTATTAATGTATTCTTTTAAAAAACAGGAACGCCTTTGTTCGTTAAATCTATTTAAAGACTTACTTGCTAATGGCGATTCTTTTTTTATCTACCCTTTTAAATGTGTTTGGATTGAAAACATAAATCAATCATTGCCATTAGTTCAAATTGCTTTTGCTATACCTAAAAAAAAAATACGTTTTGCAGTTAATAGAAATACTATTCGCAGAAGAACAAAAGAAGCGTATAGGCTTAATAAACAACAGTTATTAAAACACTTACAAGAAAACAATAAGCACTTATCAATTCTTTTAATTTATGCTGAAAAAGCAGAAATTGATTACTGCGAAATTGAAAACAAAATAATTCTAATTTTACAGCGTTTAATTAATAACGTAAATTAAATTTTAACAAGGCAAATGAAAATAATTGACAAAATCTATAAATCAATCAAATATGTAATTGGACTTTTGTTTTTGCTAATTATAAAAATTTACCAATTAGTAATTTCTCCATTTACTTCTCCAGCTTGCCGATATACACCAACTTGTTCAGCATACAGTGCCGAATCGATAAAAAAATATGGTCCTTTTAAAGGTGGTTGGTTATCTATAAAACGAATTTTGTCGTGCAATCCTTGGGGAGGAAGTGGTTACGACCCAGTTCCATAAAAATTTAATATTATAAAAAACATTATAACACAAAAATATGAAAAAAATAAAAACACTTTTTTCAAGTATTTCAAAAAAAACAAAAAGATATATTCTTGTTTTTTCGATTATATTTTTTGGTGGAATAACAATAAGTTTTGTTGATAACGACTTTGAAATTGCAAAAAATATTGATATTTTTTCAACAGTTTTGCGAGAGTTAAACTCAAATTATGTTGATGAAATAAATCCAGGCGATATTGTAAAAACAGCTATTGATGGCATGTTAGAATCACTCGACCCATATACAGTTTTTTATCCCGAAAGCGAAATGGAAGAGTATAAACTAATAACCACAGGACAATATGGTGGAATTGGAGCTTTAATAACTCAACAAGGCGATTATGTTGTTATTTCCGACCCTTATGAAGGAACTCCAGCAATGAAATCGGGGCTTAATGCTGGCGATAAAATATTGGAAGTAAATGATAAAAGTGCAAAAGGAAAAACTACATCAGAAGTAAGTGCAATATTAAAAGGACAACCGGGCACCATACTAAAGCTTCTCATACTTCCTTATGGAGAAACAAAACCCATTGAAAAATCGATTATCAGAGAAGAAATTAAGCTTCCAAATATACCATACTCTCAAAAAATTACTGACGATGTTGGATATATTAAACTATCACAGTTTACCGAAAATGCTGCAAAAGAGCTTAAAGATGCCTTTTTGAAACAAAAAGAACAAGGAATAAAATCTTTAATTATCGACTTGCGCGGAAATGGCGGCGGACTTTTACAAGAAGCAGTAATGATTATGAATATTTTTGTTGATAAAGACAACCTTATTGTAAGCACAAAAGGGAAAGTTAAAGACAAAAATTATAACTATAAAACTATTTTTCCAGCTGTTGATAACGAAATACCAATTGTAGTTTTAGTTGATCCATCAAGTGCTTCGGCATCGGAAATTGTTGCCGGCTCGTTTCAAGATTTAGACAGAGGGGTTGTTATTGGACAACGAACTTTTGGCAAAGGATTGGTTCAAAACATTATTCCAATTAGTTACAATACCAAAATGAAAGTAACTATTTCAAAATATTATATACCAAGCGGAAGATGTATTCAGGCGATTGATTATTCGGATAAAAATGAAGGCAAAAAACGTAAAAAAATTGCCGATTCGCTTGCTATTGCTTATAAAACAAAAAATGGCAGAGTTGTGTACGACAGAGGTGGCGTTGATCCTGATATTATAGTTTCAACTCCGAAAGGAATTAATATTATTGCAAGTTTATATACAAAATTTCTGTTTTTCGATTTTGCTAATAAATACAAAAAAGAGCATCCATCAATTCCTGCTGCCAAAGAGTTTGTTATTAACGATAATTTATATAATGAATTTATATCCTTTGTAAAAACAAAAGATTACGACTACGAAACCGAAAGCGAAAAATATTTATCAGACCTTAAAAAATCAGCAGAAAGCGAAAAATATTTCGATGCAATTAAAGATGATTATGAAAAATTGTTCGATAAATTAAAACACGATAAAAATGCCGATTTAATAAAATATAAAAAAGAAATCTCGCTTATTCTTCGCACCGAAATTGTTTCGCGTTACTATTTTCAAAAAGGGCAATATGAAGTGCTTTTTGACGATGATCCTGAATTAAAACAAGCCATTGAAATATTGAATGATACAAAAAAATATCAATCAATTTTAAAAGGAATAAAAAAGTAATTTATTGTTCCCATTTTTTAGAAAAATATCGTTGATAATATTTGGCGATAACTTGAAAAATAAAATATACTTAGATAAAGGATAAAAAAACATCATGGATAATAACAAAACGATGAAACAAATTAAATTAATCTTACTGACAGCTATTTTTTTTAGTCTAATTGCTTGCGGACAGAAAACTCAGAAAATTATGCAATCCGATATTCCTAATGATTGGAAAACCATAAATGAATCCGGTTTTACAATTCAATATCCTGACAGCTTTGAATTAAATAAATCAGGACAAATGGGCATATCTTTTATTCTTTTATCAAAGCAAACTTCTCAACAAGACTTATTTAGAGAAAATATTAACATGGTAATTCAGGATTTAACAGAACAAAATATTGACCTTAATAAGTATGTTGAAATATCAGAAGGGCAAATAAAAACAATGATAACCAACGGAAATATAATTGAAAGCAAAAGGGTTAAAGCAGATGATTCTGAATTTCAAAAAATTGTTTATACAGGAGTTCAAGGACAGTTTAATCTAAAATTTGAACAGTATTACTGGGTTGTAAACGGAAAGGCATATGTTTTGACTTTGACTTGTGAAATAAGCCAATTTGATAAATACAAAGAAGTAGGAGAAAAAATTATGAATAGCTTTAAGTTAAAATAAGAGTATAGTATATAAAATATTACTAAAATAAAATTGATGATTATTGAAAATAAAGACAATTTTCGACAAAATATATTTCTTTTTGGACTAATACTTCTTGTAATAGCAATTCCTACCTCGAAATTTGTGATGAGTGTTTCTCAATTAATTTTGGGTTTAAATTGGCTTTTAGATAAACGCTTAATTGAAAAGCTAAAATCTTTTTTTACAAATAAAGCAGCACTTTTATTTTGTTCGTTGTACTTTATTCATGTTATTTGGCTTATAAACACTACAAATTTCGATTATGCATTGCTCGACCTAAAAATTAAATTACCAATTTTTGCATTGGCACTTATTTTTTCTACAACACCTCCATTAAAAGTTAAAGAATTCTATTTAATATTACTGCTTCACGCTTCAACAGTTCTTGTTTGTACTTTTATTAGTTTATATATTTACATAAATCAAACAATCACCGATTTTCGTTTAATTTCTCCATATATATCTCATATTAGGTTTGGTTTAAATATTTGCTTAGCTTTTTTTACAGTTAATTACTTTCTTTTTTCAAATAAAAAAATTAATATTTCGTTGAGAGTGGTTTTATTGATTGTTTCATTGTGGTTTTTACTGTTTTTAAATGTTTTACAATCGGTTACTAGTTTATTTATAATTGTAATTGTTGTACTTTTTTTAAGCAGTTATTTTTTAGCTAAAAGCAAAAACTCAAAAATAATAAAAACAGCTTTTATGCTTATAATATTATCAATTCCTTTAGCTGTAATTTTATATTTATCAAATATTTTTAATGCTTATAACAACAAGCCTAAAGTTGATTTCACAAAATTAGATTCGTTAACTTCAAATGGCAATATATATACTAACGATACTATTAATTTCCCTGTTGAGAATGGTAAATGGACTGGTTTGTTAATTTGCGAATCAGAATTGCAAGAGGCATGGAACAAACGTAGTAGCATAAAATATAACAACAATGATAAAATTGGTCAAAAGATTAATATTACAATTATTAGATATTTGACCTCAAAAGATTTAAAGAAAGATGCTAATGGAATTAATCAACTAACAAATATTGATATTATAAATATTGAAAACGGAATTGCAAATTTTGATTACACAAAAAAATTTAGCATTAAACCCAGAATAAATAAGCTTTTATGGGAATATCAATCATACAAAACTACAGGAATATATAAGGGTCATAGTTTATTACAACGATTTGAGCTTTGGAAAACTTCAACAGAAATAATTAAAAATAAGTTTCTATTTGGAGTAGGAACTGGTGATGTGCCCGATGTATTTAAAGAACAATTAATAAAACAAGATTCGCAATTGAAAGATAGCCGAATGAGAAGTCATAATCAATTTTTATCAATATTTGTTGCGTTTGGGATTTTTGGATTATTTATTTTTATTATTTCATTATTTATTCCATATTTCATTCTGAACAAACAATTTGATTACTTTTGTATAGTTTTGTTAATCATAATTTGTATATCAATGCTAACCGAAGATACAATTGAATCGCAAGATGGAGTTACAATATATGCTTTTTTTACAACTTTATATTTGTTTTTAAAACCAAATCGTTTTGAACTTAAATTGAATAAAAATTAAAAAATGGATAAAATAATACGATTTCACTATACCGAATACAATTCTATTGATGATTTAAAGTTGGAAGACCGTCAATTATTAGAATGTGCTATAAATGCTACAAAAAACGCTTACGCTCCATATTCGGAGTTTAAAGTAGGTGCTGCAATTTTACTCGCTAATGGAGTTATTGTAACAGGAACAAATCAGGAAAATGCTGCTTATCCATCAGGGTTATGTGCCGAGCGAGTTGCTATGTTCTATGCTTCATCGCAATATCCAAATATTGCATTTAAAACAATTGCTGTTACTGCTAATAGCGATAAGGTTACAATTGATAAACCATTATCTCCTTGTGGTTCGTGCCGACAAGTTATGGTTGAATATGAAACCCTATCGAAAGGAAATATTCGAGTTATTTTAGCAGGAACAACCGGTAAAATTCATATAATTAACTCAACAAAAGACCTAATGCC
>CAZRCF010000108.1:0-8896 GCA_964598505.1 uncultured Lentimicrobiaceae bacterium
TTCTGGTTTAATACTTTTAATAATTGCTTTTATCTCTAATGCAACTTTAATTGCTTCTGCAGGTTCTTGCAATTCCAATTGAAAAAAATCGCCCCAAACTATTTCCCAATTTCTCGGAGTAGAGCCATATTTTATAAGTAGTTCTTTAATAGGATCTATCCATTTTTTGGGATTTTTAAGAAATCTCGAATTTATTATATCTCCTTTTATTACTGCAATCATTTTGCAAATTTAATAAATTAATTGTTTCTATTTAAAATATCGTATAAAACTACGATAATTTATATTATCGTTTAATTACACGATATATTTAATTATCGTTTAATTCAGCGATATATTAGTATATCGTTTATTTTAGTGATGTTTTTAATTATCATTTGGAATATTTTATTGTAAGTAATTCAAAATATTGTTTTCCACTCTTTTAAGCACTTCATCAGCATTTGCTTTTTCAAATTTTCTACCTGTAATATTTTCATAAAGCTCAATATATCTATCCGAAATTTGAGTTACAATATCATCAGTCATTTCTGGGCAAGTTTGCCCATCTTTGCCTTGAAACCCATTATCCATAAGCCATTCTCTAACAAACTCTTTCGATAATTGTTTTTGTTGCTCTCCTTTTGCTTGGCGTTCTTCGTAACCTTCTTTATAAAAATATCTTGATGAATCGGGAGTGTGAATTTCATCAATTAAATATATTTTACCATCTTTTTTGCCAAACTCATACTTTGTATCAACTAATATTAAACCGCGTTTTTCGGCAATTTCTATCCCACGAGCAAATATTTGTAATGCGTATTTTTCAATTGTTTCGTAATCTTCTTTTGACACAATGCCCTGCGAAATAATTTCTTCACGGCTAATATCTTCATCATGTCCTTCGGAAGCTTTTGTAGTAGGTGTTAAAATAGGTTTTTCAAATTTTTGGTGCTCTTTCATTCCATCAGGAATAGCAACGCCACAAATTTTGCGAGCCCCATTTTTATATGCTCTCCACGAACTGCCTGTTAAATAGCCTCTTACAATCATTTCAACTGCAAAAGGTTGGCAGCAAATACCAACAGTAACCATAGGGTCGGGAGTTGCAATTTTCCAATTAGGACAAATATCTTTTGTTGCATCAAGAAATTCGGCTGCAATTTGATTTAAAACTTGACCTTTATATGGAATTCCTTTAGGTAAAACTACATCAAAGGCAGAAATTCTATCACTAACTACCATTATAAGAAGTTCGTTATCAATATTATATACATCGCGAACTTTGCCTTTATAAAAATTTTTTTGCTTTGGGAAACTAAAATTTGTTTCTGTTAATGCTTTGCTCATTGTTATTTATTTAAATTATTATTTTTTAAATTATCTTGTTTGGCTTCATCTGCAATTTGATAGGCATCAATTATTTTTGTAACTAAATGATGACGAACAACATCTGAATTATCTAAAAATACAAAATCAATATTTTTTATATTTGATAAAATATTTTTTGCTTGAACTAATCCCGATGACTGATTTCGAGGTAAATCAATTTGTGTGATATCTCCAGTAATAAAAAACTTTGCATTCATTCCCATACGGGTAAGAAACATTTTCAATTGCCCTTCGGTAGCATTTTGAGCTTCATCTAAAATTACATAAGCATTGTCGAGAGTTCTGCCACGCATAAAAGCAAGTGGAGCAATTTCTATTGTTTTATCTTCTAAATATGCTAATAATTTTGGTGTAGGTATCATATCTCTAAGCGCATCGTAAAGCGGTTGCAGATACGGGTCGAGCTTATCGCGTAAATCACCCGGCAGAAAACCTAAATTTTCACCTGCCTCAACGGCTGGTCGAGTAAGAATTATGCGTTTTACCTCTTTGTTTTTTAAAGCTCTAACTGCTAAAGCAACTGCGGTATATGTTTTTCCTGTTCCTGCCGGACCAATAGCAAAAATCATATCGCTGCTTTTTATGCTATCAACCATTTTTTGTTGATTGCGAGTTTTTGCTTTAATTATTTTACCATGGTTACCATGTAAAAGTATTGTAGAGTCTTGTAAATCGTTTTTAATTTTTATATACAATTCATTATCAGTAGTTTTTGACAAAAGTTGAGTAGTTTCATTTTCATTTAATTTTCCAAATTTTTCAAAATGTAGAATTAATAATTCTAACTTTTTTTCAAAATCATCAAACTCTTTCTCATCACCAAATATTTTTATTTCATTATCTCTAATTATAATTTTTAATTTAGGAAATGCACCTATTAATAAGTTGATATTATTGTTGTTAGCTCCAAATATTTCAAGAGAAATTGATGGGTCGAGAGCAATTATTTTTTCTGTCATGTATATGAATAATGATTTTGAAATTAATTATCAAAAATATAAAAAAAATGTAGATAATGATTAAGAAATTATAATTTGATTGAATTTTTTGGAAAAAAGCTCCCAGATTTGAAATAAATAAAAATAAATCTCGTTAAAAATGCAAATATAAAATTGTTATTAGTTATTTTTGCATAAAAAATGAATACTTAACATATCAGATGCCAATAATTACACTTATTAGCGATTGGGGTACAAAAGACTACTATTTATCAGCAGTTAAAGGGCATATATTAAAATTGTTGCCCGAAGCTACCATTGTTGATATTTCGCATGAAGTTCCGCCATTCGATATTCAAAGTGCTTCTTATATTTTAGGTCATGCATACTCTCATTTTCCCGAAGGCACTATTCATATTGTTGGTATTAATACAACTGCTTCAATGAAAGCTCCTCATGTAATCGTAAAATTCAACAATCACTATTTTGTAGGAGCTGACAATGGTATTTTTCCATTGATTATGGGGAAAAAACATCCTGAAAAAATTATTGAAATTGATATTTTACAAGATTCGTACTACTTTACTTTTTCCGAACGAGATGTATTTTGTAAAGTAGCTGTACACATTGCAAAAGGTAATGATTTAGAAGAAATTGGATCAGAAATTAACACTCTTCAAATTTTGGAACAAATTAATCCAATTATTGAAAAAGATCGAATTGGCGGATGTATTGATTATATTGATAAATGCAGTAATGTGATAACCAATATTTCTGAAAATGATTTTAAAATACAAACAAAAGGCAGAAAGTTTGAAATTGTAATTAGTCCGAGATATGTGATTACAAAAATATCACAATCATATATGGATGTGCCACAATACGGATTGGTTGCATTATTTAATTCTACCGGTAAACTCGAAATAGCTCAAAATAATGGAAATATTGCAGCTATATTAAACTTAAATATTGGAGACCCAATAAATATATATATAACCGATTAACAATTAAACAATTATGATTATGAAAAAATTAATTTATGTAGCAATGCTTTGTATGCCAATAATATTTGGTTGCACCGACAAAAAAGAGTTAAATCAACTTAAAGAAGAAAACAATCGTTTGCAAAGCGAATTAGGCAAACGCGATTCTACCGTTAATGATATGTTTAAATCATTTGGCGATATCGAAGAGAATCTGTCTCAAATTCGTGCAAAACAAATGGTTGTTGGGCAATCAACAGCTGGCAAAAGTGGCGAGTTAAGTACCGATTCTCGCGATAGAATTACTCAAGAAATTCAAATGATTAACGATTTAATTGAACAAAACAAAAAGACTATCAATAATTTACGAGCACAGCTAAAAAAATCGAATATGAAAATTGGTGCTTTTGAAAAAATTATTAAAAACCTAGAGAAACAAATTGAAGAAAAAGATGCTGAAATTGCTTCATTAAAAGATAAACTTGAAAAATTAAATTTTACAGTTGAAGAACTTAACGCAAAAGTTGAAAATTTAAATACCGAAAGCACTCAAAAAACTGAAGTTATCACAAAACAAACCGAAGAAATTCATACAGCTTGGTATGTTATTGGTAATTCAAAAGAATTGGTTTCTAAAAATATAATTATTCGCAAGGGCGGTGTTATTGGTATTGGCAAAACTTCGAGAATAGCTAAGGATATGAATACCGATTATTTTACAAAAGTTGACACTCGAAAAGTTACCGAAATACCAATTGCTTCTAAAAAAGCTCAAGTTCTTTCTACTCACCCACAAAATAGTTTTGAATTAGTTATGAATGGTAAAACTTTTGAAAAACTAATTATTAAAGATTCAAAACGTTTTTGGAGTATATCGAAATATTTAATTATTGAAGTAGAATAAAAATAATGGTTAATTATTAATTGTTAATTATCAATGATTTACGATTAATGATTTTCAAGTATTATAATATCAAATATATTGATATTTAGAACGAAGTGAAGTGTCTGTTTATATATTTAAAATAGATTCTTTGCTTCGTTTATGATAATAAACTAATAAATAAAAAATATGAAACGAGCATGAAAATCCTTTTCACCCAAGAGAATGATAATTAGCGAGTTCCATACGACAAATAAATAACAAAATAAAAATGAACGTATGAAAAGATTTTTTTTGACTTTAATTATTGTTTTACTTTTTGGGGTTAATAGTTTTTCACAAAACAACTCAAAATCTGTAATTAAATGGATGTCTTTTAAAGAAGCAATTGAATTAAATAGCAAATCATTAAAAAAGAAAATTATTGTTGATGCTTACACAAGCTGGTGTTTTTGGTGTAAAAAAATGGACGAAACTACATTTTCTCACCCCGAAATTGCAAAATACATTAACGAACATTTTTGGGCTGTAAAACTAAATGCCGAATCGAAAGATACCATCGAAATTAATGGAACAAAATATATTAATCCTAATCCTAACGCAAATCGCTCTACACATCAATTAGCCGCTGCTTTATTGCAAAATCAAATGTCGTATCCGAGTTATGCTTTTTTAGATGAAACTAATACCGGAATTACAGTTATACCTGGCTATTACTCTCCTAAAGATTACGAAGTAGTTCTTCATTTTATTGCATATAACGCATATAAAACAACTACTTTTGAAAAGTTTAAAAACAGTTTTAAAGGTGTAATTATTAACTAAACTAAAATTAATATTTTAAAATTATGTCATCTAAAAAAGCTTTTTTTTTCTCATTAATTCTATTTTTTTTGACTTTTTCTGTTTATTCGCAGAAAAATAGTAAAAATTTTAAAGGAACTCAAATTACAATTAAAATTAATTTTACTAAAGATTCTTTAATTTATTTGGTTGGTTATTATGGCGAACGAAAAGTCCTTATAGATTCGGCTTTTAAAGAGAAGAAAATATCTGATACTTTTGTTTTTAATTTAGATTCTGTTTTGCCTTCCGGGATATACTTAATTTCAAATCAACGAAGAATGCAATTATTGGAATTTGTTATCGATAAATCTCATATTTTCACAATAGAAACTGATACTTTGGATATTATTAATACTGTAAAAGTTACTGGTTCGCCCGAAACAGTTATTTTTCACGAATATGTAAGAGGTTTAACAAAGTTACAATATGATATTAAAAATGTAAGAGATTCATTAAATATTGCTCAAAAAACTAAAAATATTGATGGTTATAATAATTTAATATCAAAATATAAACTGTTAGTTTCAAATATCACAAATTATTCAAAAAATTACATTGAAAAATACCCAAATGAACTTTTTGCTAAAGCATTAAAAATGAACAATGAAATTGTAATGCCTCCACTTCCACTTTTGCCTAATGGTAGTGGCGATTCTACTTGGGGTTGGTATTATTACAAAGCACATTATTGGGACAATGTTGATTTAACTGATGAGCGAATGCTTCGAACTCCAATATTTTTTCCGAAATTTAAAACATTTATTAATGAATTAATAATTCAACACCCTGATTCTTTGATGATTGAATTAGATAATTTTATTGAAAAAACTCGTCCTTCAAAAGGTATGTTTAAATATATGGTTTCTTGGCTAACAAATCATTATCAAACATCAAATATTGTTGGTTTCGATGCGGTTTTTGTTCATTTAGTTGAAAAATATTTTTTAACAAATCAGGTTGACTGGATTACAGAAAATGATATGCGAATTATTACAAAACGAGCAGGACAACTAAAACCAATATTAATTGGCGAAATAATACCGGAAATTATTATGCCTGATACATCAGGAAAGTTTATATCTAATCATAAAATAGATAAAAAATATACTATAATGTGGTTTTGGGACCCCGATTGTACTCATTGTGTTGAAGAAACACCTAAGCTAATTAAATACTATAATAAATATAAAGATACTTTAAATTTGGAAGTATTTGCTGTTTCATTAGATAAAGATTTTAATCGTTGGAAAAAATATCTTCGCGATAATAATATTTCATGGTTAAATGTTGGTGGCGATAAAGCAAATATTGATTATGTTACTGTTTTTGATGTTTTGACTACTCCTGTAATTTTTGTTTTTGATGAAAAGAAACGTATTATTTTAAAAAATATACCTGTTGAAAATATTTTTGATATACTATTAAGAGAAAATTCAATTCCTTTTGAAAAATAGTAAAAATGTATAAAATAGGTATTGTAAGCTATTTAAACTCTCTGCCTTTTCGGTATGGTCTCGAATCTATATCAAATTGCGAGTTGCAAACACTTGTCCCATCTGTTATTTCAGATAAGCTTTGCAATAATCACTTAGATATTGGTTTAGTTCCTATTGCAACATTTATTCGGCATAAAGATTGGAATATTATTTCCGATTATTGTATTGGCTCCGATGGAGAAGTGAAAACGGTTTTGCTTATTTCAGAAAAATCAATAAATTTAATATCAACTATTTGTATCGATTCAGAATCAAAGAGTTCAAACTTACTTGCAAAAGTAATTTGTAACAATTTTTGGAAAATTAATCCCGAATGGGTTAATGATGATGCAAAATGTGATGCAAAAATTGTAATTGGCGATAAAACATTTATCTATAATACAGAATATCCGAATATTATAGATTTGTCGTTAGAATGGAAAAAACAAACTGGAATGCCTTTTGTATTTGCAGCTTGGGTTTCAAATAAAAAAATAGATTCTGATTTTCTTATAAATTTTAATAAATCAATTTCTTTAGGTGTTAATAGTATTGATTTATGTTTGAAAAAATACAATCATTTACTACCAATTTCACATGAAAATGCTCAAGATTATTTGAAGAAAAATATTTCATTTAATTTAGATGAAGAAAAAAAATTAGCAATACACTACTTTGCTAAGCTTGTTGAAAATTTATAATGTTAATCCTTAAAATAATAGTTGCGAACTCTTTAAGAGTTCGTAACTATTATTCATACACTCTAAACAAAAAAGAGATTCGTAAGAATCTCTTTTTTGTTTATTTAGAATAAAAATCTATTTATTTACAACAAATTTACTTGATGTAGATATATCACCAGCTTTTAAATTAACAATATATGTACCTGAAGTCAAATCTTCGCAATTAAATTGAACATCATGATTTCCAATTGCATAACTACCTAAGTTCATTTCTTTTACAATTCTACCTCTAAGATCATAAACTCTAATATTTACTTTTTCAGTAGATTTTAAACTAAAGGCAATATTAGCATTTGAGCTAACTGGGTTTGGATATACAGTAATTATTGGTTTGTTAGCAATAAAAGTATTATCTTGAATTGATTCTTGATCAGGAGCTCTATAGTATTTACTATTATAGAAAATTCCACGTCCATGTGTACCCATATAAATAAAACCAGTATTTGTTACACCAGGAAAAATATTATAAATAATATTGCCAGATAAATCAAGTGAAGTAGTTGTATCTTGCTTTGCAAACATTGTTTGTTGGCGTAGCATAAATACCGGTACTTGACCAAGACCATTATTCTCAGGTGTCCAAACTGGGTTTGCAGCACTAATATTATCAGTAGTAAAAATTCCATATTCAGTTCCAACGATAACAAAATTTGGATGATTCATCTCAAATACTGATGAATATACAGGAATTTTAGGCATATTACCTTGTTTTGATGAAAAAGTTGGAACTGCAGCAAGAGCATCTTCAGAAAGAGAAATGTAGCTTGTATGTGAACCAAAATTGCCTAATGTAACTATTACTCGATTAGGATTATACCAATCGACAGAAATGGAAGTAATGGCACGAGAAAATGTTCCAATTGATGTAGTAGTTAAAATGCATCCTGTACTTCTGGTATCACTATTTAAAGAATCTTTTGCGTATTTCAATCCGGAAATTCTATATAGCCTTCCTTCTTGAGTCCCAACAAATAAATTATCGCCATCTTTTGAAACTGCCATAGTTTGAACCATACCAGTTAAGCCAAGGCTAATCTTTGACCACTCAGGTGTTTTAGAGAAATCTAAAGCTTCGCGTGTCATCCAAACCATATTTTGAATGCCTAAGAAAAACTTATGTTGAACAACATCATGTACTTTTACTGTATCGCCTTTTGACAAAGCTGTTGTAGAAATAAATGGAATAGGATAACGATTGTTTTTACTTTTTGCTCTAACTTTTTGTCCTACTTTAACTGTATCAATAGCAATAAAAAATACAGAATCGGGGCTATTAATATCATTTAAGCTTTCCCATTTTAATATTGGTGTAACAAATGAAGCTTCATTCTCTGTCCAATTTACATCTGTAATAATACCGTCTTCACGAGTAGTCATATCCCAATCATACCATCTATGATAGTCTTCACTTGAGGCATTATTATCAGGTGAACGTTCAACTCTACCATAATAAGTTGATTTAAACATTGCTTTTGAATTTATTATTGAAAATTCAGAATAGCCACCATCGCCCCCCATAACATGTTTAGCATTTTGAGGTGTATTTCCTTGACGATTAATATATTGAGTGCCATTGTCTTGAGTGCCACCCATTACTCTATGGTCGTTTGAGCAAGCAACAGAATAGAATTGTGTAACGTTGTATCCACGATTCATA
>CAZRCF010000109.1:0-8840 GCA_964598505.1 uncultured Lentimicrobiaceae bacterium
ATGAAAAGAATAATAAAAAATGCTTTAATGGCAGCTAAACGGAATGAAAAAACATTCGGTTGTAATATATTCGAAAATTATATACGTATATATGAAAATGGATATAAGGTAAGTATGTATCATTCAGCTGCTTCACCAAATAATCAATCAATAATAACTAAAAAATATAAAACTAATATTGGCGAATTATTATATGATGATTATACTCATAATTTATCAATATTTGATATAAGCGAATTCACAGAATATATTTATAAAGAAATAAAAAACAAATAAACAAAACAAAATATGAAAAAAACACTATTAATCTTAAGTTTAATGACAATAACATTAATGAGTTGCCAAAAAGAACATACATGGAAATGTAATGTAACAAATCAAACAATAATAGGACATTCATCTCAACCAAAAACAGAAGTATTAACAATTTTCGATGGTACAACAAATGATATGGAAGAGTTTGAAAAATATATGACACACGTAACAATAACTAACACAAACGGACAAGAAGTAAGAGTTGTTCAAACTTGTGATTGTGACTAAAAAATAATCAATAATAAAATGGATAAATTAACACTAATACTAATGAGAATAAGCTTCATACCACTAGTTTTATTGGAATCAATCATAATAAATATATCTTTTATATTTTATAATTTCTATCAATATTTAAAATATGGTTATTATGATTGATTATTAGAACTGTATTTTTTTTGATTATTTATTACAGTTCGGAAGGAGATTCATTTTTTGAATCTCCTTTTTTTGTTTCCGTTGATTTGTTAATTCCAGATAAAATTAAAATATGACTAAAAATCATCCCAAAAATAATTATTATCTCGTTGGAAATTACATACTTAGTTCCTGCGGATAAAGTAAGATAACAAGATGAAATTTCGATACCTAAAAAAGTTGCTGAAAAAATTAAAACAATACACATTAAAATATAAGACATTATTCTTGTCGAGGATACTTTTCCTGATTGCCCGGATAGAGATTTTAAAATGTATTCATATATTGTTTTCATATTAATTATTATTTTTTTCTATTTATACAATTCTCAACTTTACAAATGAAAGGTTTAAGTTCATCAATTTCTTTTCTTAATTGATTTATCTCTATTTGAAGAGGTTCCGTAAGCTCCTTCAGTATTGATTGACTCTTTAATATAACGTCCAATTGTTCCGATTGAGCCTTTATTTTTATTTCGTCAATATCGACATTAGTTTTTCTGCGAGTTAAATATCTAGTTATCAGACCTGTGGCTACAACTAGTAAAATTGAGGTGAATAAATTCATTTAGTTTTTGATTATTTTATATTTTATTATTTTATGCTGTTATATCTGTTATTACATCGTTATCATTTGAATCTACGTATTTTAATCTTAAAGTTCCTGCTGCATTTTTGAATATTTCACAGTTGTAATCTCCATAAACTTTTGTTGCAGCTGAAAAGTTTGTAGAATATAAATCATATTTTATATTATTATCTCTAAAATAGTTTGTGATAACATTAGACTGAAAATAATCAGATATAGTGTTTGAAAAAAATAAATTACCAATAGTGTTTGAATAAAAATATTTTTTTATTATATTAGAATAAAATAAATTTCCTATTACGTTTGAATAATATAATTAATCTGTTATATTAGCAATCGTATCATTATCACCATCCATATATTTCAACCTTAATGTACCGGTTGAGTTTTTAACAATTTCACAATTATAATTTCCATATACGTGAGTTGCAGTTGTGAAATTAGCTAAACTTGGACAATATTTGAAATCATTATGTCGAAATCCATTTCCTATTGTGTTATAATAAAATTCATTTCCTATTGTGTTATATCTAAAATTATTTCCAATTGTGTTAGAATAAAATTCATTTCCAATTGTGTTATAATAAAATCCATTTCCTATTGTGTTAGAATAAAATCCATTTCCAATTGTGTTATAATAAAATCCATTTCCTATTGTGTTATAATAAAATCCATTTCCAATTGTGTTATAATAAAATTTATTTCCAATTGTGTTATAATAAAATCCATTTCCAATTGTGTTAGAATAAAAATCATTTACAATTGTGTTATAATAAAATTCATTTCCTATTGTGTTATAATAAAATCCATTTCCTATTGTGTTATTCAAACAATTTTCTCCAAAAGTATTTGAATAACAAGTATATAAATCATCAGTTGTATTAAAAACGATGTTATTTAATCGTGTCGAATATTCATAATTATCAATCGTATAATCTAAATAAATTCTTCCTATATGAACATCATTTAACCATTTATAGTAATCACCAAATGTATAAATATCAATTGGATTAGACATAACTAAGTTATCAGTAGTAATATCTCCAATATTAAATTGTGTTTTATCACTAGTCCAACTCCAATTTTGAGTTTTATCTAACCATTTAATCCATCTTTCTGGAGCAGCTGATGGTGGTCTGATGTCTCCAGTGTGAGAGCTAGTGCATTTATATAATGTATCTATGTATAAATAAACATCCTTTTCTGTGTAAGAATCACCAGACAGCCATCCAGTAGCACTAACTAACCATCTTCTAAATTTAACATTTCTGAAATCATACCAACATTCAACATTTTGAATTGTATCTTTTCTATAATAAATAACACCCTTTAATCCAGTGATTGCAACACCTGTGTCAAAGAATGCAATATCTCTAGTATCGCCACCTGTAATATCATAATAAATAATATCTTGTGGATATAATGTAGAATATACTTGTTTATCAAATTTTGATGAACTAATAGCTAAAAGAACTAAAGGTTCTGAACTACCTTCCCAAGAATCACCTGTATAACTTCCAGATTCATCCAATATTTTATGTAATGTTTTGAAATCAGTTATTTTATAATATTGTCCTTCAGTTAGAGTTGATCCAGTAAACATATTATATAATTCAGAATATGTTTTTTCAACAAATCCTGTTGATAGTGTTAATTCGCTAATATCAACTGAATAATTTTCAGAATCATTTCTTTCAAAAATTAAAGTTGTTCCAGTCAAAAGTCCAGAAATAGTAAATGTATCAGAATCTAGTGTTAAATTAACATAATCAGCAATACCATTATCCCAAAAATATAATTTTTGATTTAGTTTATCAATATAAATAGTATTTTCTTCACCGGTTACAGGAAAATTATCAAAATCAATAAAAGATAAAACAGAACTTGTAAGTCCACTTAATTTTAATAACCAATAATCTGAGAAATCATTAGTACTTAGGTCTTTACCAACAACTTTATCCACCTTTGCACCGGAAGATCCAGCAACAGCATCACTTTCAACTTTAGTATAATGTGAAGTATTAACATCATTAACACCGTGCATAGTATTTACAGCCATATCAATTTGAACGGTTGATGCCGATGGAGAATCAATTATACCTGACCAATAAATGTTACTTTCAAATGCAATAATAACATAATCACCTAGACCAGAATCATAATAATACATTTTATTTGTTGCTTTAACAATATAAATTTTATCAACAGATCCTGGTATTGGTCTATCATTATAAGTATTTAAATATACAACTTCCTGAATACTAGTACCTCCTGATAACGGTGGATATATTTGAATAATACCGGTTGTATCACGGCTAAATATTTTAGAATCAACTATATTAAAGAAAAATTCACCTTCTAAAATATCTGTATCTCTCCAACCACCAATTGAAAAATCTGTTGTTGTGGCTGTTAATGGAATAGTGGCAATAACACCAGGTATATTACTAATTTTATGTTGAATTTTAGATTCCTGAATAATCAAACTCATAGTTATTAATTATTTTTTATTATAATATAAAAATTACTATATATAATTATAGTTCAGATGTATTTTGTTCATTTAAAAAATTATAATTAATAATAAATGGGTCTATTTCACCTGTTAAAATATTTGCTTTAATATCAGCTTTGATTAAACTAACATTAGTATGACTTCCATAGTTCCTTGTAGCATTATAACCACCACTAACCATATTAATTATTGATGGAGAATACATATATTGTGTACAATTATATCCACCTCTAATTAAATTAACATATTCGTCTACAGGTTTAGCTGCCTCAATAATTGTTGTTGTTCCAGTATCACTAATATTAATTTTTAAAGGAGAAACTTTAGATAATGTTGATAAAGTTTTATCATTTACAACAGATCTATCAATACTTGGTAATGGATTAGTGGTCAAATTGCCAACATAATTCCATCTGTTATAAGTTACTGGTATATCTTGTTTTACAATTTTTAATAGTTCAACCTTAACTAAATTATTTGGAGTATAATCAATTATTTTAGATACTCTATAATAAGAATCAATACCAGCTTCTTTTATTATAATGGGATTTTTAAAATTAAAATCTGACATATCTTTAGTTGTTAAATTAAACATACCTGTAACTTTTTTAGTATCTTTATCAGAAATTTCCATTAACATATTAGAATAATAATCATTAGTTAGATTATGATAAGTCATTTTTGAACTATCTGTATACCAATACCAATCATTTGTTCCAAAATTTAAATTAAAAGTTGCTTCATCGTTCAACGGTTTATCAACGTGTCCGGCATATGGATAGAATGAAGAAAAATAAAATCTCCAGCCATACACGTATTCTAAATTAATAGTATTCATTCTCCATTCTGGAAAACCAGGATTACCTAAACGTGGATCACCATTTGCATTCCAATATTGTAATCCACCCCAATATAATATTCTAGGTTTATATGTTATATTTTTATCATACTTTTTATTATAAGATGAATCTAATTCTGGAGTATTAACAATAATTGGAGTAACAATTTTATTTTTATTTTGATCAACAACGAAATGTGTCATTGGAGTGGCAGCAAATATACTTTTTATTATTGTTGTTTCCTCAGTTTTCTGATCGCTATAAATAATATTACTTCCATATTCTTTTCCGGTAGAATTTAAATATGCTTGGTTATATTGGTCAGTATCTAAGTCCCATTTTAATAATAAATTCTTTCTATTTATATCAGAAGCCTCATCAATTGAAAATACAGATTTAGAATCTCTCTTAGTTGACCAATCGTCAGATGTTGTACTAGAATAAAATGGAGTGTAAGGCTCAATAATTAAATTATTTTTATTATTTTTATCAATATCTATAATTAAATTGAAAGTGTTAATAATTCCTTTCAAAAAATCACTTTGTTTAATAGAATGTAAATTATAATTTAATTTAACTAAAGAATTTTCACCAATAGATGATGCTTCAGTACATTTTATTTTTAAAATTGTAGAATTTGCAGGAATTTGATAATAAATATATACATCTCTATTATTATCATTTCTCCAGTTATAATTTCCGTCATAATTATGATAAGAATATAATGATGTTTGTATTTTTATAATATCACCAGCTAATAAATCATAATTTCCACCAAAATTTACTGCACCATATTGAGAATTAGACCATTGCGGAAAACTTGAATCAGCAGAATAATAATCTTCTTTATTTATTGTTTTAGATGCCAATAATGATCCAACACCATTTCTAATTCTAACCAATTCAACTATAACATGACCACAAATTGAATTTCCAACAGCATCTTGTCCACCATTCGTTCGTAAATGCATCATTGTTCCATCAACACTAGACTTTGACCAGAATATAACATTATTAATTGTTAAATCTATATTATAAGTTCCTGTATTATAGCAAGTCCACGTATTAGTATTGCCAAATCCTTGATTAATATTCATTGGTATAGTATCTGCTTGTGTTAATTGTAATAATGATGAACTATTTTTACTATGTCTTACATAATGTCCTGATAATGTTGGCTCTAACTTAGAATTACTATATATTAGTTCCTCACTATTAATTTCATCCACAGTTACTTTAGTATTACGAGGATAAATCATCCTTTTAAACCGTTCTGATTCTAAAAATGTTGATGTAAATGTAAATCCATTACTATTTAGTATTTTTTTAAATATTTCATACATAAAAAGTGCCGGTCTCATCTCAGAAAGTTCAACAGTAGTCGTATTTTGACCATAATCTATGAGAGGATATACATATCCAGTACCTAAAACATCTGTATTATTGTTCAAATTATATGTTGGTCTAGTTGGCATATATGCAAATGTTGGTCTAATAATACTACCTTTCCACCAAGAGGATGAGATATTAGAATAGTTCTTGATATGGTCATATTCACTGAAATCAAGGTCATTTTTAGGATCTATGTTACCAAAAAGCAATTTTTCAGATGTTAATTTGAATAAAGTGTTAATATCTGACTTCAAAACACACTCATATTCATAATTTTTATCATTATTTGATACATCTATGCCTTTCATTAACAAATATCCATTGAAAAGTTCCTCATTATTGTTCAAATAACGTGCTTTTACAGGGTAATTTAGCCTAAAAGAGTCCTTAGAAGCGACTTGATATACGTGTTTAAACACTATATTGTTGTTAGATGTGCCTGGTAATTTTATAGTTTTTGAATAAGTTGAAGATCTTTTAGAAAAATCAAGCAATTCTTGAAGGGATAAAGTCAAAGAAATAGATACATCGTTATATAAATCTATCTCATTTTCAATTATTTCATATATTTTTAGGTTAGAAATCTTGATATTTAACGATACATTATTCAATATTGATATATTAAACCGGTGATTTACTATATTTGTACCCATTTTAGGGTTAATTCTACACGTTATTTCGTTAGAAAACATACCATTACCAGTGGAAATCTTACTTTGACCATAATTTAAGTATATTTGGTGTCTCATATCACTATTTCCGCCATCTATTCTATATTCTACTCTATATTTGTGTCCAGGAATTAACAAATTAGTATATAATGTACAATATAACATAGATGGAGGTGTTAATATTAAATTATGATCAAAAATCAATGAGTTATTTGAATATATCATACTATTTGCTGGTGAAAATGTCCAACCTGATGTGTTTTGTTGACTTAAATCTAAATTATATGGTAAAACTTGTTCCTCTTGGTATATTAATAGTTTTGTTGTTCTCATAATTATCTTGATTGTTTATTTTGATTAATACATTCTACAATTTCAATTTGATATTGGAATATTTTGTCATCTGTGTGATTATAAATAGGATATGCGCCATCTTTTATCATAATAGATGTAATTACACCATTTGTTAACTTATAAACCTGTGGAGAGGATAATAAATCCTCAAAAAATGTTTCTTGATCAATACTAACCCAATCTGTATTTAATTTATATATCTTATTAACGCTTGTATTGAACGTTGTTAACCCTCTACTAGTATATGTATCAGTTTCTAATAATCTTCTGTCATATGTGTTCTTTTTTATGTCTAATGTTGAACTTTTCTTCATATTAAATAACAAATAACTCCATCCACCATATTTACTTTTATAAATTAGCCAACTTCTTTCAAACCCTTTAATATTTTTAGAATTACAATCAATTTCAACATTATATTTCACACTACATTGATTTCCTTGATTATTTTGCAACCAAATCTTATAACTTAACACATTATATGTAAAAGGTTGATTTAATCCACCGGTTAATCCAGAAAAAGTTATACCTGTCAAATTTGCTGGTCCAATAGCAACTGATCCAATACATTTATCAAATGTATCTGTCTGATTTGGAATAGTATAACTATAATTATAATCTCCAGATATAGTTGTTATCGTTAACATTAATTTATTAACAAATATAGTATTAGTAGTATTTAATAAAAAATCTGCAGTATATGAATCTGTTAATTTTAAAAATAAATTTGTAGGAATATTACTAATTGATCTATTGATAGTTGTAGTTGTGTTAGGTAATAATGTAGATAAAGTTAAACCCGTATAATTTACCTCTGAATATGTTGGAAGTGCTCCATCAAATAAAAATATAGATGTAAAAAACGTACAAGCTTGCTCACCAATATTTATTGAGTCTAATGTTGTTATTTGATAATAACTTTCCAGCATTGATCCAGTATAATTTATACCAACAAAATCTTTATTATAATTATTAACAATATAATTTGTTAAAATTGGATTAGCATCAAATACTAATGATCCATCTGCTAATGGATATACTGGAAATGTAGTTCCAACTTGTGTATAAGTAGATGTAGATGAATATCTTACAAATATTCTAACAATATATTTGAAATCTGCATTAGCTGATTTAGAATCAACTAATTTAAAAGAATTTCTATTATATACCGGATATAATGATGTTGGACTTTTAATTATAGTAACAGCCATAATACATTTTTTTTATTATAATATAAAATAATAGGTTTTAATTATTATTTATGTATATAATCATTGAATACATTTTGAATATCTAGGGTTACGTGTTCTATTGTGGCTTTTTTAAATTCTTGTTTCATTTTTGTTATTAAATCGTTTAGATTTACCATCGGATTTGTAAAATGTGTTGCAGGTAATCCTTTTTTACCAACATTTCTGGCAATAGCATATGCTGCTTTAGGATCTTTTTTATATTTTTTACACCATTCAACAATAACTTTTAATGGTGGTTGTTTACCTGGTCTTCTACCTTTATCAACCCAAATAGCATAATCTGGTAAACGACTTATAACCTTTAAATTATCTTTCTTTTTTTCTAAAGATAAAAAATACTTAGGATTCATTCTAGCTAAACGTGATTTACCCTTTCCTTTCTGTTTAAGGATATCTCTCATCTCTTTTGATGCTCTACCAACAAATGATTTTAATAATGTCTCTATTCCTTTTAAATCAAGTTCTTTGTTTTCCATATTAAATATTTATTTCTTCA
>CAZRCF010000110.1:0-1080 GCA_964598505.1 uncultured Lentimicrobiaceae bacterium
ACCGACATGCTTGGAAAACAGATAATTAAAACACAAGCAACACAAAAAACAGTAAGCTTACAAATAGATAACAACGGTGTTTATATAATTTGCTTGAAAACAAAACATGGAATAACAACACAAAAATTAATTGTGAACCATTAGAAAAAAGATAGCAATAGCCAATAAAGGTATAAACAACCTTATCATTAATTAGCTGACAATAACAGTGCTTCGTTTTTACATAGCAATTTTATTGTTGTTTAAAATTTCCAAACTTCGCACAACTAAATAAGTGTTTCAAGTCAAAAAAGTAAGGCAATAAAAACTTTTTATTTTTGAACTATTTAATAATAAGTAATAGTATAACAATTTTTAATAAAAGCTAAACATCTCACAATTATCAAAACTTGCAAAAAATGTAAATTATGATAATTTATTTTGTATCTTTGCCTCATGACAAATTACACAAATCGAAAGCAATACATAAGCAAACTGCTGTCATACAAAGATAAAGACCTTATAAAAGTTGTAAGTGGTTTGCGTAGGTCGGGCAAAAGCACTTTGCTTGTACTCTATCTTGAGCATCTGCTAAAACAAGGCATAGATAAACTACAAATGCAGTTTTACAACTTTGAATTACCCGAAAATTATCTGAACAAAACATGGAGCGATATTTACTTTGAGATAAAGAAAAAAATGCAACTCGATAAAACCAACTATGTTTTTTTGGACGAGGTGCAAAATATACCTCTTTTTGAAAAATTAGTAGACGGGCTTTTTGCAACCGCAAATACAGATATTTACATTACGGGTTCAAATGCGTTTTTGTTGAGTAGCGAATTAGCTACTTTGTTAAGCGGTCGTTACATAGAAATATCTATTTTGCCATTTTCGTTCAAAGAATACTTAATGGCACGCAATATTGACACAAGCAAAAATTACCTCAATTATGAAGCTTTGTTTTTTGATTACGTAAACGAAACTTCATTACCAAAAGGAGTGGAACTACGAGAAAGCGGTTTTGATAAAATATACGAATATATAGAAGCCATTTACACCACAATAATTGAAAAAGACATAACACAACGACACCAAATA
>CAZRCF010000110.1:1090-8826 GCA_964598505.1 uncultured Lentimicrobiaceae bacterium
AACGATAAACGTGCTTTTGCTAATATTGTAAAATTTGTAGCTTCTAATATTGGAAACTCACTTTCGCCAAGCAATATTTCTAAAACACTCAAGCAAGACGGACAAAACATACATCACTCAACAGTAGAAAAATACATTGAGTATTTGGTGGAGAGTTTTGTCTTTTACAAAGTAAACCGCTTCGATTTGAAAGGCAAAAAACAATTGGCCACACAAGAAAAATATTATTTGGTTGACATAGGGTTACTGAATGTTTTGGTTGGCAAAGAGCGAATAAATGACAGAGGTCACATTTTAGAAAATATTGTTTATTTAGAATTGTTACGCAGAGGCAACAAAATTTGGACAGGTACAGCCCGAAACACCGAAGTGGACTTTGTGTGCAAAACACCAATAGGCGAAATTGAATACTACAAAGTAGCATGGCAAATGACAAACGAAAGCACTTTAGAACGTGAGTTTGGGGCATTAGAAAAAATCAATGATAACTACCCGAAGTATTTGCTCACAACAGATTCGTTTACGCAAAACCGAAGCGGAATAAAACACCTGAACGTATTTAATTGGCTACTTGAAACAAGTTAAAACCAAATATAACCCCTGAATATAATCAAGTTACAGTAATAATATCCAAATAAAAAATTAACTATTTTTGTATAAGTTCAAAGAAGCCACCTGTTATACAAAGTTTCCGAACTTCGCACCATTTAATTATTGAAGGTTGCAGTTTCAATTTTTTGAGATAGTTATACCAAAGTGAAATTGTAATTAGTATAAAAATGGGAAAGGGCTTATGGTAGCCGGTTCACGGTGCATGGTAAAAGAGTGACCTCAGCAAAAAAGCGATAGAAATTAATGGTTAATTGTTAATGGGAAATTGTTAATTATTGTAGAGTTACTAAACCCTCTAAAACAAAGCTAAAAAGCAGCGTAAGCCCCGAAATTATGCGAGGTGGACTTTAGTAAAAAGGAAAAAGAGAAAAGGAAAAAGTATGATAGTCAAATTCTTAAGTCATAAGTTTAAAGACCGACCTCTGCAAAAAAGCGTTAAGAAAAAGAAACCATTTTTACGTTTAAAGCGAGGCGGGTGCTATACTGTTAATAGATAACAAACTGTAAAATCCGTCACGTTGTTATAAATTGCTTAAACACATTTTATTGCTTGTCTCGCTTAGTAAAAATGATTGCTTTTTTATCTTTTTTTTCAGTTCTACCTTTATTCCCACTTACTAACTTTTCAGCTTACAATTTTTATTTTTTCAATCCATCTCAAAATATCATAATAAACTTCCTCTTTATTAATTTCATTAACTAATTCGTGGCGTGCTTCTGGGTATAATTTTAGTGTTGTATTTTTATATCCACATTGTATAAATAATTCACTTACTTTTTTCACTCCATCGCCATAATTGCCAACAGGGTCGGCTTCTCCCGAAATTATAAAAATTGGCAAATCGAGTGGCATACGTTTAATGTTTTTGGAACTATTTATGTATTTTAAACCAGTTAATAAATCACCAAAAAACGAATTTGAGCAGATTAAACCACATAGAGGATCATTGGTATATTTTTTTACAACATTTTGGTCACGCGATATAAAATCAAATTTTGAATATCTTGGCTTATATGTTTTATTGTAATTGCCAAAAGTTAAATAATTTAACAAATGACTTTTCGTGTATGGTTTTACCAAAAAACCAAGTATTTTTGACAGAGCAATACCTATATTTGCCTTTTTACCTGGATCAAAAGCAGTTCCACAAAGTATAAGTGCATCAATATTTCTGCCAAAATCAATTGCAAAAGTACGAGCCATAAACGAACCCATACTATGACCAAACATTATTATTGGTATATTTTGGTGTTTTTCTTTAATAATCGAATTTAGTTTTTTTAAATCATTTACTACACATTCCCAACCATCTTTTTTTGCAAAAAAACCTACTTTGCTATTGTGTAATGTATATCCGTGCCCTCTATGGTCGTTAGCATAAACCGCAAAACCATTATCACACAAAAAACGAGCAAAATGGTCGTATCTGTTTGCATATTCAGCCATTCCGTGAACAATTTGAATTATTGCTTTTGGCGAAATGTTTTCGGGAATCCACGATATTGTGCTAATAGTTTCTCCATCGTTAGTTCTGAAATTAAATGTTTGTTTAATAATATTCATAATTTTAATGGTGATTTTTTAAACTAATTCTGAAAGTAGTACCTTTTCCAATAGTTGATTGTTTTACAAATATTTTTCCTTTATGATATTGCTTAATAATGCGTTCCGAAAGCGATAGTCCAAGTCCCCATCCTCTGCTTTTTGTTGTATAACCGGGCTTGAAAATTGTTTTTATACTTTTTTTATCCATTCCTTTACCGGTATCCGAAATGTCGATATGTGTATATTTTATATCTTCAATAATATCAATTGTTATTGTTCCTGTGCTTTCAATTGCATCAATTGCATTTTTACATATATTTTCAATAACCCATTCAAACAAATATCGGTTTAAATTAATATTAAAAACTTTTTTTGTGTCAAAATTTAATTTGTATTCAATTTTTGTTGATGTACGCGTTTTAAGGTATGAAATAAAATCAACAATAACTTCTGCTAAGTTTTGATTATTTAGTTCGGGGGAAGAACCAATTTTCGAGAAACGTTGTGCCACAGTTTCTAATCGTTGAATATCTTTTTCAATTTCTTTTACTATCGAATCATCTATTTTTTGCAAACGTAAAATTTCTATCCAACCAATAAGTGACGATATTGGAGTTCCCAGCTGATGAGCAGTTTCTTTAGACATACCAACCCAAACCTGATTTTGTTCCGAGCGGCGTGCAAAACTAAAAAGCAAATACGCTATTATTATAAAAAACCCAATAGCTCCAAATTGAATATATGGAAAATATCGCAATTGAGTTAGCATAAACGACTCTTTGTAAAAAACATAGCTTTTCCCAATTCCAACCAAGTTAAGTTCAATTGGTGTGTTTTGCGATTCCATTTCAGAAATAGTATGTTTAATATATTCTTCATCTAAAACTCTGTTTGTATCAATTCCTCCATAATTTATTACATTTTGCATAGTGCTATCTGTAACAATTACGGGCACCGAAGCAGAGTTTACAACTGTTTCGTTGAAAAATGATTTAATTAAATCATCAATAACGTCGCGTAAATCGCTATAAATTCTCGATTCTTTGTAATATAAATAGGTGTATTTGTTTTTATAATAGTTTATTACAATAGGTTTATATACTGAAAAATCTTCTTTTAATTTTCCTTTTAAATATTTAACAGTATCAATATTAAAGTTCACATTTACAGCAGCAGAAATTAAACCATTTTCATCAGTATTTATACATGGTATTGTTTTGTTATTAGTAATCAACTCTAAATAAAAATTCAAATCATCTTCTGAGTTTGTGGTAATAAGTTTATTATATGCTTTTGCTAATAAATTTGCCCTACGTTCTTCTTCTAATCGTACTTTTTCAAAAAATTCGTTTGTGTAATTAACTAATCTTGCTTTTTGAACAATAGCATCTGCCCAAATTTTTATTTTAGTTTTCTCTTCAGCCGAAATCTTTTTTACCAGCAAATTGGAATAAAAAATAGTTACTGCAAATATTAATATTGCAGAGATAAATAATATCCATTTCCACCTTCGTTTTTTAAAATATATATTCAAAGCTATTAAATATTTATAGTTGAAAAATTAATTATTAGGTAAAAATACAAAAATATTTCTTATTTGTTAATTAACATACTAACTAAAAGGTTATTTAGATTATTTTTTTACTGTTATTATTGAGTTAAAAATTAAAAATGAAGTAATTTGTTTGAAAAAAAATAGTTAATTTCGCACTGCTTAATATTTTAAAATTCAAAAAATTAATACCTTATAAAATAAAATTATAAAAAATTATGTCAGAAAAAAGTAAATTTATTACCTGCGATGGTAATTATGCAGCATCTCATGTAGCATACATGTTTAGCGAAGTATCTGCAATTTACCCAATTACACCTTCATCAACAATGGCTGAATATATTGATGAATGGTCGTCTTACGACCGAAAAAATATTTTCGGCGACAATGTAAAAGTAGTAGAAATGCAATCGGAAGCTGGTGCGGCAGGTGCTGTTCACGGGTCATTACAAGCTGGTGCATTAACATCTACATTTACATGTTCTCAAGGTCTTTTACTTATGATTCCGAATATGTATAAAATATCAGGTGAATTATTACCAGGTGTTTTCCACGTTTCGGCTCGTGCAATTGCTGCTCAAGCATTATCAATTTTTGGCGATCATAGCGATGTTATGAGTACTCGTCAAACTGGTTTTGCTATGTTGGCAACCGGTTCGGTTCAGGAAATTATGGATATTGCTCCAATAGCTCACCTTGCAGCTATTAGCGGTCGTATTCCATTCTTGCATTTCTTTGATGGTTTCCGTACTTCTCACGAAATTCAAAAAGTTGAACCATCAAATCAAGAAGCATTAAAAGAAATTGTTGATTGGAAAGCATTACAAAAATATCGCGATAACGCATTAAATCCAGAACATCCGGTAACACGCGGTACTGCACAAAACCCCGATATTTACTTCCAATCGCGCGAAGCTGCTAATAAATTCTACGATGTAATTCCTGATATGGTAGAAGATTATATGCAAAAAATTAAAAAAATTACAGGTCGCGAATACCACCCATTTACATATTACGGTGCTGCCGATGCAACTAACATTGTTGTTGCAATGGGTTCAATTACCGAAACAATTCGCGAAACAATTGATTATTTAGTTGCAAAAGGCGAAAAAGTTGGTTTAATTACTGTTCATTTATATCGTCCATTTTCGGCTAAATATTTATTCAATGTTCTCCCAAAAAGCGTAAAACGTATTTGTGTTCTTGATAGAACAAAAGAAATTGGTGCTAACGGAGATCCATTATATTTAGATGTTGTTGAACTTTACAATAATAAATCGGAAAAACCATTAATTATTGGTGGACGCTACGGATTAAGTTCAAAAGATACTACTCCTTCTCATATACTTTCGGTATTTGAAAACCTTAAATTAAACGAACCAAAAAATCAATTTACTGTTGGTATTGTTGATGATGTTACTTTTAAATCGTTACCTATTTTACCTGAAATATCAGTAGTTCCCGAAGGAACTTACGAAGCAAAATTCTACGGATTAGGTTCAGATGGTACTGTTGGTGCTAACAAAAATTCAATTAAAATTATTGGCGAAGCTACCGATAAATTTTGTCAAGCATATTTTGCTTACGATTCAAAAAAATCGGGAGGTTTCACTACTTCACATCTTCGTTTTGGAAATTCACCAATTCGTGCTCCATATTTAGTAAATTCACCCGACTTTGTTGCATGTCATGTTCCTGCATATTTAGATAAATATGATATGCTTAAAGGAATTAAAAAAGGTGGAATTTTCTTGTTAAATAGTATTTGGAGCGTTGAAGAAACTATTAATCGTTTGCCAAATTCAATTAAAAAAACTTTAGCTGAAAAAAATATTTCATTTTATATTATTAATGCTACTGCAATTGCCGAAGAAATAGGTTTGGGCAACCGCACAAATACTATTATGCAAAGTGCTTTCTTTAAAGTATCTAATGTAATTCCTTTTGAAATAGCTGTTGCTCAAATGAAGTATGCTATTGTTAAAAGTTATGGCAGAAAAGGCGATAAAGTTGTTTCGATGAATAATGCAGCTGTTGACTGTGGTGCTGATGTTACTAAAGTTGAGGTTTCTGCTGAGTGGGCAAAGCTTTCAATTTCTGCAAAAGCAGATGGAAAAAATATTCCTGATTTTATTAAAAATGTTGTAGAACCAATTAATGCTCAAGAAGGTGATACACTTCCAGTAAGCGTTTTCGTTGGACGCGAAGATGGAACTTTCCCTGCTGGAACTACCGAATACGAAAAACGAGGTATTGCTGTAAATGTTCCCGAATGGAAAGAAACCGCTTGTATTCAATGTAATCAATGTGCTTATGTATGCCCTCACGCTGCTATTCGCCCATTTTTACTTAATGAAAAAGAGTTAGCTGCTGCACCAGCAGGAACAAAAACAATTAAAGCAAACGGAAAAGCATTTGACGGTCTTCAATTCCGTATTCAAGTTAGTACTTTAGATTGTACTGGCTGCGGTAATTGTGCCGATATTTGCCCTGCTCCTAAAAAAGCCTTAGTTATGGAATCGTTAGATTCGCAAGTTGCCGAAGTTGCTCGTTGGGATTATATGCACAATAAAGTTGGTTACAAAGAGAACCTTGTTGATAAACATCAAACAGTTAAAAATAGTCAATTTGCACAACCTTTATTCGAGTTTTCGGGTGCTTGTGCAGGTTGTGGCGAAACACCTTATATTAAAACAATTACCCAGCTTTTTGGCGAGCGTATGACAATTGCAAATGCAACTGGTTGTTCATCAATTTTTGGCGGTTCTGCTCCTGCAACTCCATACACAGTAAATCAAAAAAGTGGTCGTGGTCCGGCTTGGGCTAACTCATTATTTGAAGATAATGCTGAATATGGTTTTGGTATGGCAATTGCTGTTGAAAAATTACGTACTCGTATCTGCGAAAAACTTACTGCTGAACTTGATGGCAAAATGAGTTCAAATACTAAAGAAGCAATTAAAAACTGGATTGCAAACTTCAATTTAGGCGAAGGTTCAGTTGCTCCTTCTAATGAGCTTATCGCGTGCTTAGAAAAAGAGAATAATCCTGTTGCTAAAGAAGTTTTAGACCTTAAACAATATATAATCAAAAAATCGCACTGGGTATTTGGTGGCGATGGTTGGGCTTACGATATTGGCTATGGTGGTTTAGATCACGTTTTAGCATCGGGTGAGGATATTAACGTTTTAGTACTCGATACTGAAGTTTACTCAAACACTGGTGGACAGGCTTCAAAATCTACTCCAGCTGCTGCTGTTGCAAAATTTGCTACTGCAGGTAAACCAATTCGTAAAAAAGATTTAGGAATGATGGCAATGTCGTATGGATATGTTTATGTTGCTCAAGTATCAATGAATGCAAGCCAATCGCAATTTTTTAAAGTAATTAAAGAAGCTGAAGCTTTCAACGGACCATCAATTATTATTGCTTATGCACCATGTATTAATCACGGTTTAGCACTAGGGATGGGAAAAACACAAGCCGAAGAAAAATTAGCTGTTGAATGTGGATACTGGTCGTTATGGCGTTACAATCCTCAATTAGAAGCTGAAGGTAAAAATCCATTTGTAATTGACTCAAAAGAACCAAACTGGGCTGAATTCCAAAACTTTATCCGCTCGGAAGTTCGTTTTACATCACTTGCAAAAACTTTCCCCGATAGAGCTGAAATGTTATTTAAACTAACCGAAGAAAATGCAAAATGGAGATATAAACAATATACTCGTTTAGCTGCTTCCGAAAAATAAATTTGAGGTATTTTATAAATTAAAAAAGTCCTGAAAAAAATTCAGGACTTTTTTAATTTATAATTTTAATAATATCATTATACTTATTATTTCGATGATGAATTTAATACTTCTAATATCTTTTCAACCTTTGTAAATCCGGTAAATTGTTGCAATAACTTATTATTTTTGTCATAAATAAAAACCGATGGAACTGAATATTTAGTAAATTTTTCAACTAATTCTTCCGATTTTGCATAATACATACCTGCGTTTTGTGATAAAGAAAAATTAAATT
>CAZRCF010000111.1:0-8774 GCA_964598505.1 uncultured Lentimicrobiaceae bacterium
TTCCGACAATATCTGCCCATGTTTTTGCAACTCTAATACCGTCAAGTTTTAAATATGGACTAGTTGCTGTACTTCCTTGTCTAATGCCAATTGAACCTAGTTCTGTTAAATCACCTATTGAAATATCAGTATTATTTAACCAACCAATCGTGGGTTCTGTTGTATTTAAAACTGGATCAACAATAATTGATACAACATCGTTAATAGTACCTGAAACAAATTTATATTTTAAAACAATTAAATATGTTGTATTTAATGCATAACTAAAAGGAGTATAAGCTACAATTCCCGTATTACTTGCTGAATAAGAAACTCCAAAGGCTAAATTATTACTTGCATCTTTTTTTACAAAAACTCTCCCTCTAAAATTTGAGCCAATTACTGTAGTACCTAAATGCAAGAAATAATCTCCAGTAGTTGAAGCCGAATCAACATTAACTAAAAATGAGAAATAAGCACTATCTGCAGTTTGAGAAGTAAATGTTCTATTCACATCCTCACCTGTTTTAGCAACTCTTACTTCATTACCTACTCCCGAAGACATATAACCTAATTTAGAAATGCTTGAAGGAGTTATAGTAATTCTATTTGAACCTGCCCCACTATGTGCATTCCATCCATGAGCAGTAAGTGAATCTCCTATTGTGTAATCAAAGTTTTCGTTTAGAAGAACCTGTGCGTTTCCATCATTTGGAAACATCATTACAACAACACATATTATTGAAGTTATAAGTGTTGTCAATTTTGAAATTGTTTTTTTCATTGTTTTCATCTTAATCTATTATCTATTTTATTAATATTATGATTTGTTTTAATAATTTTTTTTACAAAAAGTAAAAGTTTGTAAAGATATACAAATAATTTAATTAATAAAACGTTTTATTAGATTTTTAGCATTTTGAAAAACAAACTCTTTTATCCAAAGCGATTTATTATCTGTCCACCGCTGTGGGTGGAACGTAATTAAAATTTTAATGGGCAATTTATTATTTAACAATGCTTTAATAATATTGTTAGTTGATCTAAAAACTAAACCATCATTAATCCATTTTTTTTGCTGAGGTAATTTATCTCTCACACTTGTTTTCCAACCATTCCAACTTCTACCAGTATCGGTTAAATAAAAAACTTTATCAAAATCAACATCAAAATAAGGTTCGCCAATAATTCCAAGTTTTTTGTAATCGTATTTTTTCCATATATCCCTACTATCATATTTAGATTTAGGGCTTCCGTGCATACAAATAGTTTCTACTTTTGCAAGTTTGCGAAGTAAATTTAAATTATTGCAAAAATCATTATAAGAATCATCAATATTACCATTACATGTTGTTAAACTTTCGTAATGATAACCTACTTCGTGTCCCATTTCTGCAATTTGCATAATAATATTCTCATTCCAACTTTCATGTGTAGCACGAAAATAATACGTGCCTTTTATTCCAAGTTCATATTGAATTTTTGCAAATAACAACGAGTTTTCAGGTAACAAATCTACATCATGACGTAATACAATAGTTTTTTCTTTCGGTTCTTTAACGAAATTTTCAAAAGTTTGAAATGTATAACCTTTAGAAATTAATGAATTAATTAGTTCAGTATATTTTTTTACTGTAAAATCCATTATTTAAAGTTAAATTGATATTCTGGATTTTCTTTCATAATGTTGAAGCTATTTGGCCAATTTAAAATAAACCAAGTAAAAAATGCAGATACATTAATTTTATCTTCAAGCATTTCAATTTGTCTTTCCGTAAATACTTTTTTCAAATTGGCATCTTCAATTAAATTATTCAATTTTGAAATTAATTGTTTGTGTTGATTTATTGGAAACCCAAAAGTTAACAAATATTTGTGTTCAAGTTCTTCTAGAACAGATATTTTACCAGCAAAATCGCTATATCTTATTGATGGAACACCTAAAATTGCTGCTTCTACACTCATGCTTTGGCTATCTGAAATTAAAATTTCAGAAAATCCTAAAAGCTGATGAATATCTGAAGGCTGAATATTTAAAATGTATTTATGATATCTTTCTTTAAGTTCATATTCAGAAGAAATATATACTTTAATATTCTTTTTTTCTATTGTAAAAATAATTTCATCTAATAAACTTTCATTTATTCCTCTTATTCCAAAATCGTGATGAGCAGTCAATTTTGCTAAACGTATTAAAGCATATTTATCGATAATTTTATACTTTTCAAGAATTTTATCATTTAATTGAAAAACTTTAGGATGTAAATATGACAATTTCATATATCCATCATAACCTATTTTTTTATAACTCCATTTTCCTGCATCACAAACATTTGGGCAAATTATAGCTTGTGCAAATGGAAATGTAATATCTGCTAATTTTTTAATTATTGGATAATCATCTTCTGTTAGAGTTATTCTATTTTTCCGCAGCAGCCAACCTAATTGCGATATTGATGGATCACCGCCTATAAGCAAATCTGGTTTCTCTTTAATAATAATTGGCAGAATTCGTAAGTTACGTTTAATTAAATTATAAATTATTGAAAATTTTGAATTACCACGTACATGTGGAAGAACGTTAATATATTGAAACCCATCACTTTTTACAAGAGATTCTAAAACATCTTTGGTTTTTAGTAATAGAACAACTTTATGATTTTTTTCTAATAACGAAATTATTATATTTTTAAAAAATAAATATTGTGCCGGATGACCTACATATATTAAAAATTTCATGCGTTTTCTTTTGGTTTTATCTCTTTTAAAACCCTTGCAGGAGAACCTCCAACAATTGTATAGGGCGGAACATCCTTAGATACAACTGAACCGGCTGCTACAATCGAATTTTCACCAATGGTAACACCAGGCATAATAATAGCATTTATTGCTATCCAAGCCCCCCTTTTAATATAAACAGGTGCAATAATATGATATTTTTCTCCTAAAATTTCTCTTAGTGGAGTTGTTGGATTAGAATGAGTTAAAATATTAACACCACCGGCAAGCGAAACATAATCTTCAATTGTTATTAAATCAGGTCTTACTCTGTCTAAAATATTTCCTCCTCCTAAAAAAACATGTTTGCCTATTTTCGCACCACGAAGCCTTTCAAGCCTACATCTGTTTTTAGCTCCAATTGGAAACCGTGTCATTGCAATACATTGAATTATTTTGCTAAAAAAAGATTTTATAAGTGCCCCAACTCCTTTTGCCTCTAAATTAGCACTTCCCAATTGTTCTTGTGCCATATTCATTATTATTTTTTTCATTTTGTTATATTATAACTTAATAGCTCACTTAAAGGAATAATTAGTTAAATAAATGAATGTTACGCAGGAGCTATAACTACAGCTTCGCCATCAATTACAATAACTCCAAATTGATTTATACAAGTAGTTTTAAGTTTCACTTGATTTATTTTAGGAAATTCTATAACTTCAATTAATACTGTTATTATATCATTTATTTTAACTGGGGCTTTAAAATTCATACTTTGACTTTTGTAAATTGTGCCATTGCCAGGTAGATGCTGCCCAATTGCTGCCGAAATTAGACTTCCAACTAAAAAACCTTGAGCAATTCTTTCTTTAAAAAAAGAATCTTTTGCATATTCACTATCTAAATGAATTGGATTTTTATCACCTGTTACTTCTGAAAAAATAATTATATCATTTTCTGTTATGATCCTTTGGTAAGAATATGAATCTCCAATTTTTAGTATTTTCCTTTCCATAATTTTATAATCCAAAATTTTTATTGTATTACTTCTTTTTCAGTAATCGACATTGGCTTAAAAGCATATATTTTTTTAATCAACGAACTAAATCGTTGAGATAAACTAAAAATTAATTTATAATTTGAAGGATAATCAAATGATTTTTTGCTTTCCGAATTCCAAATATTATTAAATTCTTCATCTGTAAAATCAAGTTTTTTAATTACATATTGACGGAGAAGTTCCAATTCTTCGTCAGTTCCAAAAGGTTTTTTTAATAAATTTATCGCTTGATCTCTTGTTATTGCTCCACTTAGCACTTGAGCCGATAAGTTGATAATTCTTTTATCAATACCAAATTTTTTAGGCAACCAATAAGCCATTGCAAATTTTGTAAATAAATTTTCATGATGATGACCTCCGTAGTCTTTCCAATCATACTCTTTAATTAAAAAATCTTTAGCATCTTGTTTATTATATTCTAAGTAATAAAAAGGTCGAATATCTTTTATTTTTTTTATTAACCCTGCAACAATTATTCTTCGTAAAGTAAGCATTGGATATGTTTTAAGCCTAATACCAGAGCCAAATTTTTTATGAATAAATTTTAATGGCAATTTCTTCCAAATCAATAATTTTAGGTACAAATCCTTTTTTAATAATCTTTTTTAAAAACCTTCCACTTCCCCTACCAACATCTAATACAGTGGAAGTTAATGGAAATTTTTTTAAACTAGTTTCAATAAAGTCAAGCTCAATTTTTGTTTTATATATGCTCATTTTACATGAATAAGTCTTACTTTCTTCGTCCCATATATAATCTGTATTTTTCACAAATAATGAATTTTAATCAATAAATTCTCTAAACCACAATTCTAAATGTACCAATTTCCAAATTTTATTTGCAATATTAACTTCTCCTTTTAAATGTTTTTTATATTGTTCTTGAGCAAGATTAACTTTAATTAAATTACGATTTTTTAAAGATTCGCTATTAAGAAGTTTGTTTATAATATTTTGCCATGCAGGTTCTTTAAACCATTCGTTTTGAGGTGTATTAAATCCAATTTTATCTCGGCGTAAGCGAATTTTTTCAGGTAAAATTCCTTTCATAGCTTGGCGTAATATATGTTTGGTTACTCCTTTTTTAATTTTCAAATCACTCGCAGTAGCTAAAGTCTTTTCTACTAAACGATAATCTAAAAAAGGCACGCGAGATTCTAAAGAAAACCACATTGAGTTTCTGTCTTCCCATTTCAATAAATGTTCCAGCTTATATTCAAAATGGTCTAACAGAGCGTCTTTTAAACTTTTCGATCCATAGAGATTACCAGCAATGGAATTGCTTTTTTTATACTGATTTACAAAATCTTCCATTAAATAACCTTTTTCAATTACTCGTAACTTGGTGCGAATAAACATTGGTAACATAAAATACACAAAATACTTAAAGCCTATTAAACTGTGATGCTTTGCAAAATAATGATATGTTTCGCTGCAAAACGACCCAAATTGCCCATGTGTTAACAAGTCTTTAAACAAAAAACCAAAGAAATAATTATAGCCTGCTAATTCTTCATCAGCACCTTGCCCATCTAAAGTAACTACGACTTTCCCTTTAGCTAATTCCATTACTTTATATTGAGCATAAGGAGAAGTGCTTGGAATTGGTTCACCATGTGCTTTCACAAATTTTACTAAATCATTTTCGAGCGAATCAGCATTGGGTGTGGTATAATACATGTTTTTTAGTGAAGTTTTGTATTCATTAATAAACTCTGTTTCGTCTCCAACTTGTCCTTTATTATAAACAGCGGAAAAGGTATTCAAATCTTTTTTATCAAAATCATTAAGTAAAATGGAAACAATGCTTGACGAATCAAGACCACCACTTAGACAAACTCCCACAGGAACATCACTTCTTAAATGTAAACCTATAGCTGAAGTAAACATTTCTTTATACTCATCTGGGGTTTTGAATCCTTCAGTTTTTGAAACGCTTTCTCTTAAATTGTACCACTCAGAGATAGATATTTTATTTTCGCAAATTGATAATTTATGTCCGTGTTGAAGTTTAAATACTTCCTCAAAAAAAGTATTTTCAGTTTGATCGGTTCTATTAAAAACTAAAAAGTCGAAAATAGTTTGGTAATTTGGCTTTGGTTTATCATTAAGAAGTGAAAGAAGTGGCGGTATTTCGGAACAAAAAGCCAAGAAAGTGTCTGTTTGTATATAGTATAAAGGCTTAATTCCATACCTATCTCGTGCAATGAATGTAGTTTTATTTTGACGGTCGTAAATTGCAATTGCCCACATACCGTTAAAACGATTCATGCAATCTTCGCCCCAACGGATATAGGCGTTTAACAATACTTCTGTGTCGGTTTGGGTTGTAAAAACAACGCCTTCGTTCTGAAGCTCTTGGCGTAACTCTATATAGTTATATATTTCCCCATTAAAAATAATAACGTAACGCTCGTCTTGCGATAGTTTAGGTTGGTGTCCAAATGGAGACAAATCAATAATGCTCAACCGAACAAAGCCAAGTCCTATATTATTTTCAATAAAAACACCTTCGTCATCAGGACCACGATGTTTCATTAATTTCATCATCTTACGAACAGAAACTTCCTGAATTGTATCTTCTTTAAAATTAATTATTCCGCATATACCACACATATTTTTTTACTTAAAATGCAAATATTAATTATTTTGATTTATTTATAATATTTTTATAAATTTTTAAAATTTTTGCAGCCACCATATCATTATCTAATTCTAATTCAATAATTCTTTGTCTGCCATTAATTCTTCTATTTTTAATTAAAACTTTTTTAATTTTATCGGCAATATCATTAGGATCATAAGAAGTAATACAACAACCTTCAGTATTTCCAATAACTTCTCTTACATCACCTATATCAACTGTTACTATTGGACAACCACAAGCCATTGCTTCTTTTACTACTAATGGACCTGTCTCTCGTTTTGATGTATTTATAATAAAATCAACTGCGTTCATCAATAAATTAACTTGTTCTCTATTATAACCTTTTAATTCAATTAATTCTATATTTTCTACAATATCAATTGATTGTTTAGCTAAAGTGTAATTTTTTCTATCATCACTATAATTACCACTAAATAAAGCATATTTTTTATTTTTATCTAAATTTAGCTGATTTCTAGCTTCATTTTTTTCAATATAAATATTTTTTTCAATATCTATTCCACAAGATATTATACTATAATTTTTATTTGTAGGTTTTAAAATTTTGACTAATAAATCTAATACAAAAATATTATAAACAGATAATCTTTCAACAATTTTTGATAAATAATAATTAGACTTCTTACTATAAACATCACAACCATGAAAAGTAGTAATTACAGGAATTTGTCTTTGTAAAACTGCCAACATTCCCGAAAGCCCATAATGAGCATGAATTAAATCAGGTTGAAAAGTTTTTATTTTTCGTTTTAGTAAAGGTAAGTTTTTAAGATAACCCAAAGCACCTTTACCTTTAATAAAAAAGAATTCAATATTAACATCTAATGCAATTAATGAGTTTGTTTGTTCTTTTATAAATGGGCTTAAATAATTAAAATTTCCACTACATACTATTAGTACTTTAATTTTATCCATAATATTAAAATTTTATTTTATGAAATTAAATAATTTTTCACTCTGTATTTTATAATTAAAATTATTTTTGCATATTTGATAACCTTTTTCCCCTACATCAAGGGCAAATTCATAATTATCAAATATTTTTATTATTTTGTTTTTTAAATCATTTACATTATTCGGTTCAACAAAAAAACAACTCTCATTATCTTTAAGATAATTAGATATTTCACCAATATTTGATACTAAAACTGGTTTTTTTGTTGATAAATATTCTCCTAATTTAGTTGGAAAACCACTTATAGAATTTGAAGTAATGATTCTTGGCAAAACTAACAATGACGCACTTAATAAATATTCGGGTATTTCATTTCTACTTAGCAAGCCCGTAAAATTTACTTTATCCGAAATATTTAACTCTATGCAAAGTTTTTTAAGATTTTCAAATACTCTTTCATGTGTATCGCCTACAATTATAATTTTTAAAAAATTATAATTTTTATGAATTTGTGAAAAGGCATTTAATAATAAATCTATTCCATCAATTTTTGGTTCTAAACCACAATATATAATGTATTTTTCATTAATACATGATTTAAATTTGGGTTCAACATTATTAAATCTATCCATTTCTACTAATATAGGTATTTTTAAAAATCTCGTTTTTTTGCTTGTTAAACTTTTATAGTAATCAATCAATATATCAGAAATTAAAATCATACCATCACATAATCTAAACCTAAAGCGATTAGTTAGCCTTCCATTAATTCTAAATTTCCGAGAATCAATTCTCTTAAAAAAAGGATATTCATCTAATATTAAATAAAATTTATTGCTAAATATTTTTGAATAAAACCAAATAATAATGTTAACTAAATAGTTATCGGTTGAAATTAAATATATAATATTTTTTTTATTAATATTAATTTTTAATAACTTGAATAATAATAAGAAATAAGAAAGATAAATTGTATATACTCTAATAATAAAATATTTTGGCCAATTAGTTTTATTATGCAAATAAGAATATTTTATATTTTCAAAAACTCCCTTTTGTTTATTTTTTAATTTATCTGTTATTCTATCAGCTGGTCTTGTTACTAATACATTAACATCACAACCCAATTCTATTAATCCTCTTGAATATGAAATAATCCTATTAGATGCTGCACCACCTAATGGAAATTTTTCGGAAGTTAAAATTATAATATTCATTATTAGACTATTTCACTCCCCACCATAAATTACTAAGTTTTGCATTACCCATAATTAGCTTCAAAACTCTCCACGATGTATCTGTTATTTTGTATTCTTCGGCAATTCCTGAATTTTCTCTAATTTTATGTTCGTTAATAGTAATTTTTATACTATCTAAAACAATTTCTGGTTCAAAACCTGTTAAAATAATTGAGCCTGCATCCTGAGCTTCGGGACGTTCCATGCTTTGTC